>NZ_JBFAOC010000005.1:112958-236251 GCF_040675055.1 Micromonospora sp. NPDC049662 | reverse complement strand
ACCCGTCGAGGCGCACCAGAACGAACAGGTCATCCACCCGCCACAGCGGCTGCCCGCCCCAGGCAGCCCCGCCCGTTCCTACTCGACGCCCTCCGGGCCGTACACCCACGACGCAGCACCCCCGTACTACGCCGTCGCACCCGCACCAGGGTCAGAGCCGATGTCCCAGAACACCAACCTTTATTCGGTAGCGGCTCAATCATCATTCACACCCCAGGACCCCTACTCGTACCCCTCGCCCGAGGTCAGTCAGTACCCGGCTCAATACGACACGAGCGCGTCCTACGGCGTCAACCAGCCGACCCTTTACGCGCCCAATTACGGGTCCACCTATGCGCCCTCTTACGAGTCCGCCTACGCGCCCACCTATGCGCCCTCTTACGAGTCCAACTACACCCAATACGCCGACAGCGCAGGTCCCGCCTTCAACCCCGCCGGCCCGAGCTACGCCCCCACCGCCGCCACGCCGGCCATCCAGTACGGCAACAGCAATGTCGACCAGCGAGCCATCAGCTACACAACGGCACGGATGGACTCCATGAGCATCACCAGCGCCAGCTGGCACCCCGACGCGGCACGCATTTCCTCATCAGGAGCCCCGACGCACCGCCAGGCCGATTACAGCGTCACCGAAAGCAGATCACCAACTCCTGAACAGCGCCCCAGAAAACAGCGCAAACGCGCTTGACCGTCGAGCCCGGCCATGCCGATCTTGGGGGCAGCCCCGTTGACCCCAAGTGGCGTGTCGTGGCAATGACGTCATGAGCCGCGCGAGCGCGGACCGGTGGGTTCTTACCAGCTGGTGGGGAGGGGCATTCCTTCGGTGTAGCCGGCGGCGCTCTGGACGCCGACTATCGCTCGCTCGTGGAACTGCGTCAGGTTGCGGGCACCGGCGTAGGTGAAGGCGCTGCGTACCCCGGCGATGATCTCGTCGATCAGATCCTCGACGCCGGGGCGGTGCGGATCCAGGTACATCCGGGCCGAGGAGATGCCCTCCTCGAACACGGCCTTGCGAGCCCGGTCGTACGGGCTGTCGTCGGCCGTACGGGCGCTGACCGCCCGCGCCGAGGCCATCCCGAAGCTCTCCTTGTACCGCCGCCCGTCCGGTTCGGTGTAGAGGTCACCGGGGGACTCGTAGGTGCCAGCGAACCAGGAGCCGATCATCACGTTCGACGCGCCGGCGGCGAGCGCGAGCGCCACGTCGCGGGGGTGACGTACACCGCCGTCGGCCCAGACGTGCCGGCCCAGCTGCCGGGCGGCCGTCGAGCAGTCGAGGACGGCGGAGAACTGCGGCCGGCCCACGCCGGTCATCATCCGGGTGGTGCACATCGCGCCCGGGCCGACACCGACCTTGATGATGTCCGCGCCGGCCTCGACCAGGTCGCGTACGCCCTCGGCGGTGACCACGTTGCCGGCCGCCACCGGTACGCCCGGGTCCAGCTTGCGGACCGCCTGCAACGCCGAGATCATCCGGGCCTGGTGGCCGTGCGCGGTGTCCACGACCAGCGTGTCCACCCCGGCTTCGAGTAGCGCGGCGGCCTTGCCGGTGACGTCCCCGTTGATGCCGACCGCCGCCGCGATGCGCAGCCGACCCCGGTCGTCGACGGCCGGCGTGTAGAGGGTGGCTCGCAGTGCGCCCTGTCGGGTGAGCACCCCGACCAGCCGGCCGTGAGCGTCCACCACCGGAGCGAGCCGACGCCGGCCGGCGGAGAGCCTGTCGAAGCCGGTACGCGGGTCCGCGTCGGCCGGCACGGTGTGCAGCTCGGTCGACATGACGTGTCGCAGCTGGGCGAACCGGTCCACTCCCACGGTGTCCGCCTCGGTGACCACGCCCACCGGCCGGCCGCCGTCGTCGACCACGATCACCGCGCCGTGCGACCTCTTGGGCAGCAGGTGGATCGCGTCGCCGACGGTCTCGGTAGGGCCCAGGGTGATGGGCGTGTCGTAGACCAGGTGCCGCTGCTTGACCCAGGAGACGACGTTCGCCACGACCTCGATGGGGATGTCCTGCGGGATCACCGTGATCGCGCCCCGACGGGCTACCGTCTCGGCCATCCGCCGGCCGGCGACCGCCGTCATGTTCGACACCACCAGCGGGATGGTGGTGCCCGTGCCGTCGCCGGTGGACAGGTCCACGTCTAGGCGGGAGCCGAGGTCGGAGCGGGCCGGCGCCATGAAGACGTCGGTGTAGGTCAGGTCGTGCGCGGGGGCCGCGCCGGAAAGAAACCGCACCCGGCCATCATTCCCGCCCATGGCCGCCCGCGCCCACCTCGGTGCGGCAAACCACCCCCACCGAGCCCCGCCCGCCCGGACAAACGTAAGGAAGGGCCCCTTCTTATACACGAGGCGATAACAAGGTGCCCTTCCTTTCAGGAGATGGTGCAGATGGGCGCGCCCGCCGTGATCACGGCACCGACCTCGGCGGCGAGTCCGCTGACCGTACCCGCCTTGTGGGCGTGCAACGGCTGCTCCATTTTCATCGCCTCCAGCACCACCACCAGGTCGCCCTCGGCCACCGTGTCGCCGTCGGCGACCGCGATCTTGACGATGGTGCCCTGCATCGGGGAGGTGAGCGCGTCGCCGCCGACCGGTACGCCGGCCTTGGCCCCACCCCCGCGCCGGGTCGGCTTGCGGGAGGCGGTTGAGGCTGTGGTCGTACTCCCGCCGAAGCCGGCGGGGAGGCTGACCTCGATGCGCTTGCCGCCGACCTCGACCACGACGGTGTCGCGTTCCGCCGGCGCGTCGGCGGTGCCGGCGGCGGCGGCGAACGGCGGCACGGTGTTGTGGAACTCGGTCTCGATCCACCGGGTGTGCACGGTGAACGGCTCGGCGGTGAACGCCTCGTCCCGCACGACGAGCCGGTGGAACGGCAGCGCGGTGGCCATGCCGTCGACGACCATCTCGTCGAGGGCGCGGCGGGCGCGCTCCAGCGCCTCGGTGCGCGTCTCACCGACGATGATCACCTTGGCGAGCAGCGAGTCGAAGTTGCCGCCGATCACGTCGCCGGCCGAGATGCCGGTGTCGACCCGCACGCCCGGGCCGCTGGGCAGGCGCAGCGCCGTGACCGTGCCGGGCGCGGGGAGGAAGTTGCGGCCCGGGTCCTCGCCGTTGATCCGGAACTCGATGGCGTGCCCGCGCGGCGTCGGGTCCTCGGTGATCCGCAGCTTCTCGCCGTCGGCGATCCGGAACTGCTCGCGGACCAGGTCGATGCCGGCGGTCTCCTCGGTGACCGGGTGCTCGACCTGGAGTCGCGTGTTGACCTCCAGGAAGGAGATGGTGCCGTCCTTGCCGACCAGGTATTCCACGGTGCCGGCGCCGTGGTAGCCGGCCTCGCGGCAGATCGCCTTGGCGCTGGAGTGGATCTGGGCGCGCTGGGCGTCGGTGAGGAACGGCGCGGGAGCCTCCTCCACGAGCTTCTGGTGCCGGCGCTGCAACGAGCAGTCCCGGGTGCCCACCACGATCACGTTGCCGTGCTGGTCGGCGAGGACCTGCGCCTCGACGTGGCGGGGCTGGTCCAGGTAGCGCTCGACGAAGCACTCGCCCCGACCGAACGCCGCGACGGCCTCGCGGGTGGCCGACTCGAAGAGCTGCGGGATCTCCTCCATGGTGCGGGCGACCTTGAGGCCCCGACCGCCGCCGCCGAAGGCCGCCTTGATGGCGACCGGCAGGCCGTGGTCGACGGCGAACGCCATCACCTCGTCCGGGCTGTCCACCGGGTCCGGGGTGCCGGGGACCAACGGCGCGCCGGCGCGCTGGGCGATGTGCCGGGCGGTCACCTTGTCGCCCAGGTCGCGGATCGCCTGCGGGGTCGGACCGATCCAGGTCAGCCCGGCGTCGATGACGGCCTGGGCGAAATCGGCGTTCTCACTGAGGAAGCCGTAGCCCGGGTGCACGGCGTCGGCGTCGGCCCGGGCGGCGACCTCAAGCAGCTTGTCGATGCGCAGGTACGTGTCGGTCGCGCTGTCTCCGCCGAGCGCGTACGCCTCGTCCGCGAGCGTGGCGTGCAGGGCGTCGCGGTCGGAGTCCGCGTACACGGCGACGCTGCCCAGGCCGGCGTCACGACAGGCGCGGATGACCCGGACGGCGATCTCGCCGCGGTTGGCGATCAGTACCTTGCGCACCTTCGTGGCTCCTCCCGGCAGGTTACTGACGGGGAGTGTATCGGCCGCCCCGGGCGGCCCCTAACGATCGCTCAGTGTGGGATGGGGCACTGGTTTAGTCAAACTTGGCTATTACGCTTGTCTGGTGTCTGCGACTCGAATGATGATCCTCGGCCTGGTGCGGTGGATGCAGCCCGTGCACGGCTACGACGTGCGCCGCGAGCTGCTGAGCTGGAGCGCCGACAAGTGGGCGAACGTGCAGCCCGGCTCGATCTACCACGCGCTGCGCAAGCTCACCGAGGAGGGGCTGCTGCGGGCCGTCGCCACCGAGCAGGTCGGCGCCCGTCCGGCGCGTACGACCTACGAGGTCACCCCGAAGGGGGACGACGAGTTCGAGACCCTGCTGCGCAACTTCTGGTGGAACTTCACCGAACCCGTCGACCCCTTCACCGCGGCCTTCTCGTTCCTGCCCGCGATGCCCCGGTCCGAGGCGGCGGCGGCGCTGCGCAACCGGGCCAACCTGCTGCGGGCCGGCATGGAGTCGATGCGCGCCTCGCTTCAGTCGGACTGGGTGCGTAACACCAAGCCGGTGCACGTCAGTTGGATGTTCGAGCTGTGGTCGGCGCGGGCGGAGGCGGAGCTCGGCTGGTGTGAGCGCATCGCGGAGCGGATCGAGTCCGGTGTGTCGTACCTGCCTGCTGAACTGGCGGACGCCGAGGGTTGGTCGGGCCCACGGGAGGGCGAGGAGCGGTTCAATCGCAACGCGAAATAATCAACGTTGACTACAAGCGCTATATCGCGTTAGCCTGCTGTCGGCACAGCGGGGGAGTGCGCCGTCCGGCGTCGTCCCACTCGACGGCCGGCCCACCGGTCCGACCGACACATGACGGCCGGCGCGGCCGGCCCGACCGACCAGGAGCAGAAATGATCGAGACCAGGGGGCTGCGGAAGTCGTTCCGCTCCCGCGCGGGTCGAGAGACGAAGACGGTGGACGCCGTGCGCGGCGTCAACCTCGAGGTCGCCGAGGGCGAGATCTTCGGCTTCCTCGGCCCGAACGGCGCCGGCAAGACCACCACGCTGCGGATGCTCGCCACGCTGATCGAGCCCGACGGCGGCGAGGCCACCATCGCCGGGGCGGACCTCCGCAAGGACCCGGCGGAGGTCCGCCGCCGGATCGGGTACGTGCCGCAGGGCGGCAGCACCTGGGACGAGTCGACCGCCCGCGAGGAACTGGTCCTGCACGCCCGGATGTACGGCATCGGCAAGGCCGACGCGCAGCAGCGCGCCGTCCGCGCCCTGGAGGCTTTCCAGCTCACCGAGTACGCCGACCGCAAGTGCAAGACCTACTCCGGTGGCCAGCGTCGACGGGTCGAGATCGCGCTCGGCATCATCCACGAGCCGAAGATCGTCTTCCTGGACGAGCCGACCACCGGCCTCGACCCGCAGAGCCGCGCCCACATGTGGGACGAGATCCGGCGACTGCGCAGCGACGGGATGACCGTCTTCATCACCACGCACTACCTGGACGAGGCCGACGCACTCTGCGACCGCATCGCGATCATGGACAACGGCGAGGTCGTCGCCGAGGGCACACCGGCCGAACTCAAGCGGGAGATCTCCGGCGACGTGGTGCTCGTCGGCCTCGACGTGGCCGCCACCCCGCAGGCGGCGAAGGCGCTGGACGGCGAGCCGTACGTCAACAAGCTGGAGACCGTCGACGAGGGTGGCCTGCGCCTCTACGTCGACGAGGGCGCCACCGCCATTCCCCAGGTGCTACGCCGCCTCGACCAGGCCGGGCTCGAGCTGCGCTCGATCGAGCTGCATCGGCCCAGCCTGGACGACGTCTTCCTGACCAAGACCGGCCGCTCGCTGCGCGAGTCCTGACCCCCGGAGAGACGACTCATGAAATTCGCCCGCGACACGTGGCTGATCTTCCAGCGGCAGATCCAGCTCCTGCTGCGCAACCCGGTCTGGGTCTTCGTCGGCGTGTTCCAGCCGGTGATGTACCTGCTGCTCTTCGCCCCCCTGCTCAAGCCGGCCCTGAACGCGCCCACCCAGGCCGCCGCCTACAAGATCTTCGTACCCGGCCTGCTGGTGCTGCTGGCCATCTTCGGCGGCCTGTTCCAGGGCTTTGGCCTGATCGCCGAACTGCGGGCCGGCGTCATCGAACGCTCCCGGGTCACCCCGATCAGCCGCCTGGCACTGCTGCTCGGGCGCTCCCTGCGCGACGTGGTCTCACTCGTCGTGCAGGCCGTCATCATCACCCTGCTGGCGCTCCTGTTCGACCTGCGGGTCTTCATCGGTGACCTCCTGCTGGCGTACCTGATGCTCGCCCTCATCGCGCTCATGACCTCGGCCGTCTCCTACGGCGTCGCGCTCAAGGTCAAGAGCGAGGACGCGCTGGCCCCGCTGATGAACACCGTGGCGCAGCCGGTGCTGCTGCTCTCCGGCATCCTGCTGCCGCTGACCTTCGCTCCCGGCTGGTTGCAGGGCATTGCCGACTGGAACCCGTTCTCCTGGGCGGTCGACGGCACCCGGGCGCTGTTCGCCGGTGACCTGGGCAGCGACAAGGTCTGGCAGGGCCTGACCATTACCGCGGTCCTCGCCGCGCTAGGCGTCTTCTGGGCCGCCCGCCAGTTCACCCGCAGCGTCCGCTGACGCTCGCCCCGGGGCCGGCCTGGCCCCGGGGCGAGCCCGGCTTGATCGACTCGGGTTCCTGGAAGTTGGGGTGTCTTACCGCCGGGGATGCCGCGATTTCCAGGAACCCGAGTGGTTCAGAGCGCCGCTCAGCGCACCCGGGCGAGGGTGAGGCCGTCGGCGATGGGCAGCATCACCGGGTCGACCCGTACGTCGGCCAGCACCTCGTCGTTGAACGCCGCGATCGCCCGGTCGTTGACATCCTGCGGCGCGATCACCCGCCCGCCGCGCAGCACGTTGTCGACGGCGATCACCCCGCCCGGCCGCATTCGCGGCACCAGCTCGGCCCAGTAGACCGGATACCCGGTTTTGTCGGCGTCGATGAACGCGAAGTCCAGGTGGCGCTCCTGCGGCAGCTCCCGCAGCGTGTCGCCGGCCGGGCCGATCCGCAGGTCGATGCGGTCCTGCACCCCGGCGCGGGACCAGTAACGCCGGGCGATCCCGGTGTACTCCTCGGAGATGTCGAAGCAGGTCAGCCGCCCTCCCTCGGGCAACCCCCGGGCGATGGCCAGCGCCGACAGGCCGGTGAACGTGCCGACCTCGACGGCCTGCCGTACGTCGAGCAGCCGGGTCAGGAACGTCAGGAACGCGGCCTGCTCCGGCGCCACCTGCATGCTGGCGTGCTCCGGCAGCAGCGAGCGGGTCTCCTCGGCCAGATCTCGAATGATCTCGTCCGGCGGTGCGCCGTGCGCAACCAGGTAGGCGTGCAACTCGTCGGTGAGCGGGATCGACTTCGTGGTCATGAATGGACGTTACCGAGCGGCTCGACCGTTTGGCCGCCCGGCGCGACCTTTGTCCACAGGTCCGTGATCTCCAGACCCAGTTCCGCCAGTAGCCGACGCAGCAACGGCATCGACAACCCGACGACGGTCCCCGGGTCACCCTCGATCCGCTCCACGAACGGCCCACCCAACCCGTCGATCGTGAACGCGCCCGCCACCGCCAACGGCTCGCCCGTGGCGACGTACGCGGCGATCTCGTCGTCACTGATGTCGGCAAAGTGGACGACCGTCGAGGCGACCGCCTCCGCCCGCCGCCCGGCGACACTGTCGATCAGGCAGTGTCCGCTGTGCAGGACCCCACTGCGCCCCCGCATCCGCAACCAACGACGGGTCGCGTCCGCCGCGTCGGCCGGCTTGCCAAGAATCTCCCCGTCGAACTCGAGCACCGAGTCACACCCGATGACCAGGGTGCGCTGACGGGCTGTGTCCGTGCTGGTGCTGTTGGCGGCGTCCGTGCTGGCGCTGGTGCTGTTGGTGGTGTCTTTGGCGTTGGTGGTTGAGCTGTTCGCCGTGGCGGTCGGATTCAGCCGGGCGAGCACCGCCTCGGCCTTGAGTCGGGCCAACTCGAGGCAGAGATCCTCAGCGCGATCGGTCACCACCAGGGATTCGTCCACCCCACTGACCAGCACGTCCGGGTCGATGCCGGCGGCCCGAAGCGACTTTCGGCGAGCAGGACTGGCAGAGGCCAGCACGAGGCGGAGCGGCAGAGTGTCAGACACCGGCCCGACGTTACCGGCCCGCCACGCCCGACACCCGTTCCCGGCCCTCAGCGCCGCGCCGCGTCCTTGATCGACTCCCGATCGCCGATATCGCGCCATCAAGGACGCCCGCCGCCGTGATCCACTCGGCTTCCAGCAAACCGCGGCATCCCAAGCCACCAGACACCCCAACCTCAAGGAACCCGAGTCGATCGAGGCGCCGGGCACGCCTAGCGGCTGATTCTGGGCGGCGGATCATCACCGCGCCGCCGACGCCGTGCCACGACGGCCCACCCAACCCCAACGGCGACGATCACGCCAAGGGTGGCAAGGCCCCGAACCGCCGAGCCGTCATCCTCGTCCGGCCGAGCATCGGCCGCCGTGGTCGGGCCACCGCCGGCGGGCGCGCTCACCGATTCAAAACCTAGCGGGGGTACGTCTGCCGTTAGCGCCGCGACAAGATCGATAACGCCGTACCCGTACTCGTCGTCCCGGCCAGGCGGGCCTTTGTCGATGGCCGTTGCCGTAAGCCGGTGGGCCACTTCCTGCGCCGGCAGGTAGGGATACTTCGACCTGATCAACGCCGCCGCCCCGGCCACAATCGCCGTTGCGTCAGAGGTGCCGGTGCCCTTGCGATACTTGCCGTCGACGCTCGTGCTGTAAATGTCAACCGCCGGCGCCACTACATCGACTTCTGGTCCGCCGACCGAAAAGCTGGCAGAATGCCCCTGTTGATCCACGCCCCCAACAGCGATAACTCCTGGATAAGCCGCAGGATAACCGATAACCGTGTCGCGAGGTTTGTTGCCTGCCCCGGCCACAATTACTACGTCTGCCTGTATCGCTGCCGCGACGGCGCGTCGAAGCTTGGAATTCGGCCCCGCTGCGGAGGAGATACTGATTATATCGGCTCCTTCGCTGACAGCGAATTCAATCCCGGCAGCCAGGCTGTCGCTATCGCCATCTTCGTTGCTGCGACTTGTTCGGATCGGCAAAATTTTAGCCTCGGGAGCAATCCCAAGGGCGCCCGTGTTATTAGATAGGCCGTGCGCAGCCACCAAGCCGGCCATTCCAGTGCCGTGGCCGGTTTCGTCTTCCCGGCCATCGCCGTCGGCAACAACATCGGCTCCCGCTAATAGATTGCCCTGCAGATCCGGATGGGGTTCGATTCCTGTATCCGGTATAGCCACGATCACATTTCTGCCACGGCTGACCGTGTGTGCCTCAGTGACCTTGAGAAAGGTTAGATGCCACTGGTCGCCACGTATGCGGTCCGAGCCTCCGAGCGTCAGTATCTCAGCGTGATTCAACGCGTATAAGGGTGCTGCGAGTAGGCCTAGAGCAGCTATTGCCGTCCCAAAACTATGGAGAGTCAACGACCGAAACCAATAGCAGGACCGGGATCGATGGGACCCTTCTCGTCGGGTGGTCGAACAACCGGTGCGACCCCCTCAGCGGTTTTCCATGGATTATCTGGATCCCAGTCACTCACCTGTTCATCGGTCTTGACGGGTGTGGCGGGCCGCAGCGTTGAGTAACTGCTTGGGGTGCCGCCGGCACCACCGTTGCCAGTGCTGATGCTAAATGGTGTTACCCCGTTTGAGGCGCCTGTGCCGCGCCCGCCGCCCGGACGAGAGCCAGCACCACCTGTCGGCCCGGTTCCGGCACCCCCTCCACCGATCACTCCACCAACTGGGTTGATCCTTCGTGGCGAGGCGGCATTGGTTCCGGGCTGCCCGATTCCGGCTCCAGGCATTCCCCCGATCAGGCCCCCGGGTGGCATTGGGTGAGGCTGTATTGACGGATTTCCCCTCAACCCTGCTCCGGCGTCCAAGCGGTTATTCGTTCTTGGTGACGAGGGGGCGCCAGAGGTTGGACCGTGTGTAGGGATAATGGGCGGCATCGGGGTTGCTCCGATGCTAGGTGTTGAGTTAATTGATGGTAATACCGTCAGGCTGGTCGGCGGGGCTGGACTTGAAGGGCCAGGGACAATGGTGCCGCCTATCCCGCCAAGTACAGGTCCGATGCCAGAGGTCGAGGCTTTCCCGGCAGGGCCCCCGGCAGTGGAGCCCGGGCTGGGAATGGGTGACGGTGGAGGTGGAACCGGCACTATCGGAGGAATGACTGGAGCGGCGGAGGGTCCGCCATACACATCTGCGTCGCTATGGTCAATGACCGGATTAATCCTAGGGCTGGGTGGGGGTTTTTGGAGGGTGGCTTGGGCTTGTTGTAGTTCGCCACTGAGGTTGAACATCATTGCCCGCGCCTGCACGTTCAGCCGTTCCAGGTCGCTATCTGTCACGGGCGCGTCCACGACCCGATTGCCCATGACCGCCTTGGGGTCGGCGGCGGTGGCCTCGTACGCCCGCTTCTGTTGGAGCTTTGTCGCGTACTCCTCGTGGAGCTTGCGCAGCTCGGCGCGGGTGGTGCCGATGGCCTGGGTGGCGGCGGACAGCGCGGTGTAGTTGGCGGCGGCGGCGTCGTGGGTGTGTCGCACCTTGGCGATCAGGTCGTCGAGTTGGGCGAGGTACGTGCCGGAGGCGGCGCTGGTTTCGGGGGGCCATGCCTCGGCGAGGCCCCGCCGGTACTCCTGAAGTCGGCCGAGGTGGATCTGGGCGAGGTCGCAGACCTTGCGCCAGCCGGCGACCTGTTTCCAGTGGTTGGTGGTGTCGTGGTCCTGGAGGCACGCCCACATGCTGTTGAGGTCCATCAGGTGCCAGTCGGTCTGGCTTGAGGTGCGGCCGCCACCACGCTCGATCACGGGAGGACCACCGGCCTTTCGCTGTCGGGGCCGGTGGGGTCGCTCAGCGTCGGCGTCCGGCTGCCGGGCAGGACGGTTCCCGGGTCGGCGAGGGCGTGTTGGACGTCCACGGCGCGGGCGGCGGAGAAGGCGTCGCTGTCGGCGTACTGGGTGGCGACGCGGTCGGCGACGGCGGCAAGGTGGCCGGTGGCGCCGCGGACGGCGTACACCATGTCGGTCGTGGCCTGCTGCGTCTCGTGGTGGGCGTGCAGGAAGGTGACCAGTTCGACGAACGCGTCGCAGGGGTTGGGCACCTTCGCGGACATGTCTTCGGCGATGTACGGCAGGTGGGGCGCGTAGTTGCTCTCGACCTCGGCGGCGAGCCGGTCGGCGAACTCGCGGAGTTGACGGATGTCGGCCTCGATGCCGCCGTAGCCGTGCAGCCAGGGCGCCGGTTGGTCCTCTTCGGGGATCATCGACCCTCCCTGTCCGTCACCGCACCGTTTCCCTCAGTGAGGTTAACGGCTACGCGCCATCCTGGCAGCCCCCGGAATGGGAACCGGGGTCAGCGAGGCAGACCGGAGGCCCGCCAGGTGTCGGGGCGGGCGGGCCGGCCGCTGCGCGCCCAGGCGGACGTGGCCGTCGGCGCGGGTGCGGTAGCCGGTCGGGACCGCACGATGATCGCCCCGACCAGGGCGGCCAATTCCTCGGCGGTGGGCACGCCGCGGACGACCCGGAACAGCGGCTCTTCGGCAGGCATGCCGCCAGGGTACGCGGCCCGAAGTCACGTCACACGCACAGTGGCGTGCCGGCGGTGTGACCGTCGGCGGGTCCGGGTACCGTCTCAGCGATGTCGAACGCGCTTCCCCAACTCGTCGCTGACCGATACCGGCTTCTGTCGCCGCTCGGCCAGGGTGGCATGGGTCGGGTGTGGAAGGCGCGCGACGAGGTGTTGCACCGGGACGTCGCCATCAAGGAGTTGGTGCCGCCGCCCGGCCTCACCGACGAGGAACGCCGCGAGATGCGGGAGCGGTCGCTGCGCGAGGCGCGGGCCATCGCCCGGCTCAACCACGTCAACGTGGTACGCATCTTCGACGTCCTGCGGACCGACGGCGACCCGTGGATCGTCATGGAGTACGTGGCGTCGAGGTCGTTGCAGGACACCCTCGCCGAGGACGGGCCGGTGTCGGTGGCCCGCACGATCGAGATCGGCCTGGGCGTGCTGGGCGCGCTGAACGCGGCGCACAAGGCGGGCGTCATGCACCGCGACGTCAAGCCGGGCAACGTGCTGCTGGGCGAGGACGGCCGGGTGGTGTTGACCGATTTCGGCCTCGCCACGATCCCCGGTGACCCGAACGTCACCCGTACCGGCATGGTGCTCGGTTCGCCCGCGTACATCTCGCCGGAGCGGGCCCGGGAGGGCACCGCCGGCCCAGAGGCCGACCTGTGGTCGCTGGGCGCGACGCTCTACGCGGCGGTGGAGGGCAAGTCGCCGTACGCGCGGCCGTCCGCGATCGCCACGCTCGCCGCGCTGGCCACCGAGCCGATGCCGCCGCCGAAGAACGCCGGCCCGCTCAAGGCGGTGCTCACCGGGCTGCTCCAGAAGGACCCGAACGAGCGGATCACCGCGGAGGTGGCCGAGCGGCTGCTGCGCCGCGCCGGGGGCAAGCGGGCGCGCGGGATCTCACTGCTCGATGGCGTACGCCGGCCGGGGCCGAACGGTCCACGGGAGCCGCGCCCGCCGCTCGTACCGGCACCACGGCCGGCCGAGGAGGTCGCCGATCGTTCGGTGTCGCCACCGGCTCCGCGTACCCCGCCGCCGGTAGCCGCCGCCGCGGCCGGGCCGGCGGTGGCCGACGCGACGCCGACGGAGGTCGTGCCGGCCGGCGCGGACGCCGAGCCGACGGCAACGGTGCCGGCCGAACCGACGGCGAAGATCGACCGCCCGTCCGAGGCTGAGCCGACCGCGACGGTGCCGGCCGCCGACGACAAACCCGATGACGGTACGACGGCAGGCGACGACGAGCCGACGGCCGTCGACGGTCCGCCGGTGGCGCCGGAGCAGCGCAAGCCCTCGACGCCCACGTCGGTGATGCCGCCGGTGGGTCCGGCCGGGCGCGCGGCGGTGCCGGTGTTCGACGGTACGAAGTCGAACAACACGCGCCGGAACGTGCTGATCGGTGCGCTGGTGGCCCTGCTGCTGGTCGGCCTCGTGGTGATCGTGCCCATGCTGACCAACGGCGACGACACCGAGAGCCCGCAGGCCGGCCCGACGACCGGGGCGGCCGCGACGTCGGCGCCAGCGCAGTCCTCCGCTCCGGCGGCGCCTCCGCCCACCACGGGCGCACCGAGTGCGACGCCCTCGGCCACGCCGTCGGCCGACCCGAACGCGCTGCCGGCCGGCTGGAAGCTGTACGAGGGGCCGACCTTCTCCATCCCGCTCCCACCCGGCTGGAGCGGCGGTCAGACCGGCTCGGACACGGCCATCTTCAACCAGTCCGGCGGGCCCGGCAAGATGCTGGTCCAGTGGACTCCCACCCCGCTGAAGGACGCGGTCGCCGACTGGAAGGAAAAGGAACCGTACCGCCGGAATCTGGTCACCAACTACCAGTTGGTGGGCAGCATCAAGGCCTGCGACTGGTACCGGACCTGCGCCGACTGGGAGTGGCTGGAGACCCGGAACAACACCCGCGTCCACGTGCGCAACCGGGGCTTCGTAACCGCCAGCAACCGGGGTTACGCCATCCGGTGGGAGATCGCGGAGAAGGACTGGCAGGCCAACCTCGCCAACTTCGACCAGATCGTCAAGGGCTTCAAGCCCGACCGGGTCAACTGACCGGCGTTCCGCACCTGCACGAACCTCTCTCGCATGTTCTTGCGTCGTTCGGGGTATCTGATCTCCAACGACGGAGGGAGGTGCGACATGGGTTACCGATACAGGAACGCCCGGCCCCGGCTGGCACTGTGGATGCTCGTCGCACTCGGGGATGTGGCACTGCTGCTGATCAGCGTTGGGCTTCCGGTACTCGTCGCGCTGTTCGGCGTCGTCGCCATCGCCGTTGGTGCGGTGGGCGTCCGGCGGCTCAGCCGGCGGGATGCGGTCGTCCGCGAGGACGCTCCGGTGATGGTGCCGGCGATGAGCCGACGGCGGGCCTGACCCGTAACCGGTGGTGTGGCGGCAGCCGGACCGATTGTGCACCGTGAGGTGATAGTCGATCCCGCTGCCGCCAACCGCCCGATCAGGTGTTGTTCGCGAGGGCGATGAGGCGGCTCCGGTCGCCGTTCCAGTAGTTGCGGTCCACGTTGCCGCTGATCCCGGAGACGGCGCCGCTGCTGGTGTACTGCCAGAAGCTCCACACCGGCGCACCGGCCGGCAGGGCGCCGGGGGTGCTCGACCAGCGGGCGAGCCAGAGCGGGTGGTTGGCCCACGGGCCGGTCCAGCTGCCGGTGCACTGGTTCCACCAGCTCGTGGTGGTGTAGATGACCGCGTACCGGCCGGTGCGCGAGCGGTAGGTGTTCAGGAAGTCCTGCACCCAGTTGCGCATCCCGGTGGTGCTGAGCCCGTAGCAGTAGCCGCCGCTGTACGGGTTCGCCTCGATGTCCAGCGCGGCCGGCAGGGTGCGGCTGTCCGCCGACCACGCGCCACCGTTGGAGGCCAGGTAGTTGGCCTGGGTCGAGCCGGCGGAGATGTTGGGCCGGGCGAAGTGGTACGCCCCGCGGATCACCCCGGCGTTGTAGGCGTTGACGTAGTTCGCGTTGAAGGCGGAGTCCTTGACGCTGGTGCCCTCGGTCGCCTTGATGAAGGCGAACTCGATGCCCGCGTTCCGGACGCTGGTCCAGTTGATGCTGCCCTGGTAGTGGGACACGTCGACGCCGGCGGTGGTGGCCGCCGCCGCTGGGCCGGCGGTCGCGACCAGGGTCGCCGCCGCGGTGGCGAGGACGGTGAGGCCGGCGGCGAGCGCGCGGCGCAGCGATGATCGGGTACGGGCCATGAGTGCCTCCAGGGACGCCGGTCTATTGACGCCCATCTTTGGAGTTAAGTGCCCTTGATCGCAATAGCTGTAGAGAAAACTTTCATCGATGGGCTGCGATCGTCCGGTGGCGGGAGTCGAACGGATCAGCGCAGCGTGGCCGGGTCGAGCTGCCAGCGGAACGGCTTCGTGATGCTCAACGTCTCGCCGGCCTTGGCGACCTGATCCTCGATGTAGTGCTCGCCGTCGAGCCGGTACAGACGCAGCGAATGACCGTCACCGTCCTGCTCGACCAGCAGGTACCAGGGGATTCGCGCGATCGCGTAGAGCTGCATCTTGACCAGGCGGTCAGCGGCAGCGTTGCCCGGCGAGACGATCTCGCCGACGAGGGTCACCCGCTCGGCGTCCAGAAAGGCGCCGTCGTCGTCGATGTCGGTCACGACGAGATCCGGAATGACGACCCGGTCGACGTCGAGCCGGACGTTGATCGCCTCATAGACCAACAGACCGCCAGGATCAGCCCGACGTGGTGTCCCAGGGGTTCCGCGCTCATCGGCCCGCACCTCCCGCTTCACTCGCCACCCGATCAGTCTCACAGGATACGAGCCGGTGCCTCGGCAGCGACCCGGAACGCCGCCGGTAGGCTCGCGCCCCATGATGTCGATCGACGGACTGGGCGAGATGTGGGACACGCTGTTCGGCGCGCAGCCGGACCCGCCCCCGTTGCTGGTGTTGATCACCGCGGCCGTCGCGCTGGTGGTGGTGTCCACCCGGCTGCCCTGGCGGATCGCTCGCAACGCCATCACCATCGCCCACGAGGGCGGGCACGCGCTCGTCGCTCTGCTCACCGGTCGCAAGCTGCGTGGCATCCGGCTGCACTCGGACACGTCCGGGCTGACGCTCTCCGCCGGTCGGCCCACCGGACCGGGCATGATCCTGACACTGCTCGCCGGGTACGTCGCCCCGCCGCTGATCGGGTTGGCCGGCGCGTGGCTGCTCGGCGGTAACCGGATCACCCTCCTGCTCTGGGTCGCGGTGGTGCTGCTGCTCGCCATGCTGGTCATGATCCGAAACGCGTTCGGTGTGGTGTCGCTGCTGGTCACCGGGGCGCTGGTGTTCGCCGTCTCCTGGTACGCGACGCCGCAGGTGCAGGCCGCGTTCGCGTACACCGGGGTGTGGTTCCTGCTGCTCGGCGGGGTGCGGCCGGTGGTGGAGCTGCAACGCCTGCGCGCGCGTGGCCGGATGCCCGCCTCCGACGCCGACCAGCTCGCCGGGCTGACCCCGTTCCCGGCATTCTTCTGGGTCACGTTCTTCGCCCTGGTCAACCTGGTCGCCCTAATAGCCGGCGCCCTGCTGCTAGCTGGCCCCATCCTCACCGACGCCGGCCTAACCCTCTGACACCGGCCCCGTCCCCGGCCCCCTCCCCGGCCCTCTCCCCGTCGATCATGGAGTTGTGGTGGGCCACCAAAGCCGCAATCCTTATGCATTCGGGCACCATGACTCCATGATCGACGGGGTGCCGCGGGGCGGCGGGCAGAATGGGCCCATGCGATACGTGATCATCGGGGCGGGCGCGGTTGGCGGGACCATCGGCGTACGGCTGGCGCAGGCCGACCGGGACGTGACCCTGGTGGCCCGAGGCGCGCACCTGGACGCGATCCGGGAGCGCGGCCTGACGCTGCGGCAGCCCGACGGCGACGTGACCGCCCGGCTCGCCGCCATCGACGGCCCGGGTGACCGGCTGCTGCCCGCCGACACGGTGCTGGTGCTGACCGTCAAGTCGCAGGACACCGAGGCGGCGCTGGCGACGTGGGTGGACGCTCCCGTCGCCGGCGGCGGGACGGCCGGCGAGCGACTGCCGCTGGTCACCGCGCAGAACGGGGTGGCGAACGAGCGGGCCGCCCTGCGGCTCTTCGCCGACGTGCATCCGGTCTGCGTCTGGCTGCCGGCCACCCACCTGGATCCGGGCGTGGTGGTGGCGAACGGACATCCGCACCCCGGGATGCTCCACATCGGCCGCTATCCGGGCGGCGCCGACGACACCGACCGGGCGATCGCCGCCGACCTGACCGCCGCCGGTTTCGTCGCGCCGGTCCGCGAGGACGTACTGAGCTGGAAGTACGGCAAGCTGCTCAGCAACCTCGGCAACGGCCTTCAGGCGCTGCTCGGGGAGGACATCCCGGACGCCCTCGTCGAACGGGTACGCGCCGAGGGCGTCGCCGCGCTCGCCGCCGCCCGCATCCCGCACACCTCCCCGGCCCAGGAGCGGGCCGAGCGCGGCGACCTGGTCCAGCAGCGCCCGGTCGGGGGCGCCGACCGGTCCGGCGGCTCCACCTGGCAGAGCCTCGCCCGGGGCACCGGCTCGACCGAGGTCGACCACCTCAACGGGGAGATCGCGCTACTCGGCCGGCTGCACGGCGTACCGACGCCAGCGAACGTGGCTGTGCAGCGGGCGGTACGGCGGGCCAGCCGGGAGAGGATCGCGGCCGGCGCGTTCCCGCTCGCCGAGCTGGAGAAGATGATCGCCTGAACCGGGCAACCGGAGGCCCCGCACGGCGCGTGTTCCCTGCGACCGACACGGGGAGGTAACGGGTGCCGGACGTCGACGGGTTCGACGAGTTCTACCGGGGGAGCCGACAAAGGCTGCTCGGTTTCGTCTACGCCCTCACCGGCGACCGGGTCGAGGCCCAGGACGCGGTGCAGGAGGCGTACATCCGGGCCTGGCAGCGGTGGTCGACGATCAGCGGGTACGACGACCCGGAGGCGTGGGTACGGGTGGTGGCCAGCCGCATCGCCGTCAGCCGGTGGCGCAGCCTGCGTAGTCGCGCCCGCGCGTACCTGCGGCACGGGGCGACCGAGACCGTCCCCGGGCCGGGCACCGACACCGTCGAGGTGGTCGCCGCCCTGCGCCGGCTGCCCGAGGAGCAGCGCGTCGCCATTGCCCTGTACTACCTGGTCGGCATGCCGGTCGCCGAGGTGGCGCGGGAGACCGCTGCCCCGGTCGGCACCGTCAAGGCCCGTCTCTCCCGGGGGCGTACCGCGCTCGCCGGCCTGCTCGCCGTCTCTGACCTGGAGGAGGCCACCGATGCGTGACGACCCGACGTTCGTCGAACAGATCCAGCGGGAGCTGCGGGACGTGCGCTGGCCTGCCCCGGAGGAGATCCGCGGCAGAGCCCGTCGCCGCAGCCAGCGCAGGATCGTGGTGGCCGGCGTCGTACTGGCTCTCGCCGGGGTCTCTGCCGTGGCGGTCGCCGCCCCGAGGACGTCTCCGCCGCCGTCCCCGCCGGCCGCCGCCCCCTCCGCCTCGCCGACCCGGCACGAGATCACTACCGACGCCCTGCTGCAGCCGGCCGACCTGTCCCAGCAGGTCGAGGTGCAGCTCAGCCAATCGGGGCTGGGCGAGCCGGTCCTGCTGGATCCCATGCTCGGCGCCTGCCGGACGAGCCAGGGGCGCTCCGATGGCTGGGAGTTTTCCATCGTGTCCCGCTCACAGACGTTGGTGCCCAGACGCGCCGCGCCGATCCTCACCCAATCGGATGGCCTGATCACGCAGGATCTGTTCCGGCTGACCCCGGACGCGGCCATCCAGCTTCTCGCCACGCTGGACGACGTGGTCGCCCCGTGCGCCGAGTGGACCAGCGTTGGCGAGTACAAGGTGGGTGGCGCAACGGGCAGCGGGACGGCGACGCACCGTTGGGCGGTGGTCCAGCGGGGTTTCGCCGGCGACGGGGCCGCGCTGCTGCGGCACACCGGTACGCAGCCCGTCGACCAGAAGACGGGCGAGCCGATCGGTTCGGCGCACCGCCCGGACACCACCGCCGTGGTTCGGGTCGGTGACCTGATCACCGTGCTCAGACTGGGGCAGGCCGGCACCGAGCTGGATCTGCGCCGCCTGGCGGAGGTCGCCGCTCGCCGGATGTGCGCCGCCGCCAACCCGGCCTGCTGACTGCCGGCCGCGCGGCGAAGATCCGCACAACGTCGGCGATGTTGCTGCCTCCCGCCGCCGGGAAGCAGCAGTTTCCCCGAAGTTGCGCGGATCAAGCGCGACCACGCCGGAGCACGCCGGAGCGCGACGACGCCAGAGCGCGACCGGGCGCCAGGGTCAGAGCGGGATGTTGCCGTGCTTCTTCGGGGGCAGGGTTTCCCGCTTCGTGCGCAGGACGCGCAGCGCCCGGACGATCTGCGTACGCGTCTCGTGCGGCGCGATCACCGAGTCGACGTACCCGCGCTCGGCCGCCACGTACGGGTTGGCCAGGGTGTCCTCGTACTCGGCGATCTTCTGGGCCCGGACCGCCGCCGGGTCCTCGGCGCCGGCCAGCTCGGAGCGGTAGAGGATGTTCACCGCTCCCTGCGCGCCCATCACGGCGATCTGCGCGGTCGGCCACGCGAAGTTCAGGTCCGCGCCGAGGTGCTTCGAGCCCATCACGTCGTACGCCCCGCCGTAGGCCTTGCGGGTGATCACGGTGACCTTGGGGACGGTCGCCTCGGCGTACGCGTAGATGAGCTTGGCGCCCCGGCGGATGATGCCGTCCCACTCCTGGCCGGTCCCGGGCAGGAACCCGGGCACGTCGACGAAGGTCAGCACCGGGATGTTGAACGCGTCGCAGGTGCGCACGAACCGGGCTGCCTTCTCGGAGGCGGCGATGTCCAGGGTGCCGGCGAAGTGCATCGGCTGGTTGGCGACCACGCCGACCGGGCGGCCCTCCACCCGGCCGTAGCCGATGACGATGTTCTGCGCGTAGAGCGGCTGGACCTCGAGGAACTCCCCGTCGTCCAGGACGTGCTCGATGACGGTGTGGATGTCGTACGGCTGGTTGGCCGAGTCCGGGATGAGCGTGTCCAGCTCACGGTCCTCGTCGGTGACGTCGAGATCCGCGTCAACGGAGAAGACGACCGGCTCGTCGAGGTTGTTCGACGGCAGGTACGACAGCAGCGCCTTGACGTAGTCGACCGCGTCGTCCTCGTCGTTGGCGAGGTAGTGCGCGTTGCCGCTGCGGGTGTTGTGCGTACGGGCCCCGCCCAGCTCCTCCATCCCGACGTCCTCGCCGGTGACCGTCTTGATCACGTCGGGGCCGGTGATGAACATGTGGGAGGTCTGGTCGACCATGACGGTGAAGTCGGTGACCGCCGGGGAGTAGACCGCGCCGCCGGCGCAGGGCCCCATCACCAGCGAGATCTGCGGGATGACGCCGGACGCCCGCACGTTCCGGAAGAAGATCTCCCCGTACCGGCCGAGCGACACCACGCCCTCCTGGATGCGGGCGCCGCCGGAGTCGTTGATGCCGATCACCGGGCAACCGATCTTCATGGCGAGGTCCATCACCTTGACGATCTTCTCGCCGAAGACCTCGCCGAGCGAGCCGCCGAAGACGGTGAAGTCCTGGGCGAAGACGCACACCTGCCGGCCGTCGACCGTGCCGTAGCCGGTCACCACGCCGTCGCCGTACGGGCGGTTGCGCTCCAGCCCGAAGGCCGTGGACCGGTGCCGGGCCAGCCCGTCCAGCTCAACGAAGGAACCCTCGTCGAGCAGCATGTCGATCCGCTCGCGGGCGGTCTTCTTGCCCCGGGCGTGCTGCTTCTCGACCGCGCGCGCCGACCCGGCGTGCACCGCCTCGTCGACCCGGCGCTCCAGGTCCGCCAGCTTGCCGGCAGTGCTGTGGATGTTGGTCCCGGTCTCGGTAGTCACCCAGGGAATATAACGATGGTTCAGGTGGGAGCGTCTGTGCAGTACGCCTCAACGCCGGCACCGCTCGCCGCCGTAGGCTGACGGGATGCCGGGCTCCCCGTACACCGATCTGGACCGACCGCCGCTGTCGGCGGCCCGGCTGCGGCGCGCGCTGGTCGCGCCGAACGGACCGTGGGCCCGCCTGGAGCTGCACGCCGAGACGGGCTCCACGAACGCGGACGTGTCCGAGGCCGCCGCCACGGGCGAGCCGGAGGGGCTGGTCGTGGTCGCGGAGCGGCAGACCGCCGGGCGGGGTCGGCGCGGCCGGGTCTGGCAGTCGCCGCCGCGCGCGGGCATCGCCACCAGCGTCCTGCTGCGGCCCGGCGAGGCCGTGCCGGACCGCGACTGGGCGGCGGTTCCACCCACGGGGTACGGCTGGCTGCCGCTTCTCGCGGGCGTCGCGCTGGTCGAGGCGGTGGCCCGGCTGGCCGAGCTGGACGCCGCTCTGAAGTGGCCCAACGATCTGCTGATCGGCGACGCGAAGTGTGCCGGTGTGCTGGCCGAGGCGGTGCCGGGGCGCTCGCCGGCCCAACCGCCCGCCATCGTCCTCGGCATCGGCCTCAACGTGACCCTGCGGGCCGACGAACTGCCGGTGAACCCGACCGGGTTGCCGGCCACCTCGCTGCAACTGGCCGGCGCGGCGGCCACCGACCGGGATCCGCTGCTCCGGGCGCTGCTGCGCTCGGTGGCGGACTGGTACGACCGCTGGCGCACCGCCGGCGGGGACGCCGAGGCGAGCGGCCTGCGCGACGCCTACCTGGCGTCCTGCGCGACGATCGGTCGCGAGGTACGGGTCCTGCTGCCCAACGGCGAGACCCAAACCGGCACCGCATCCGGCATCGACGCTGACGGCCAACTCCAACTAACCACCCCCACCGGAACCCGATCCATCGCCGCCGGAGACGTCCTCCACCTGCGCTAGCCCTCCCTGCGCGGCGATCTTGCACTTTCTGTCGTGGCGTACCGGGCTCAAGGCCGCGTAACGGCGACCGAAAGTGCAAGATCGCGGAAGCTCGGGTGGGGCCGCGTGGCGGATGTCGCCGAGTGGCCTTCGGGGATTACGGTCGGCGCGTCAAAGAAAAGGCGTTGGAGGTTGTCGTGGCGTTCCCCGAAGACGTGCTCACGAAGGACGAGCACGTCGTGCTGCACCTACACCCGCACTGGAAGGCTCTGGTCCGGCCGATCCTGGTGCTGGTCCTCGCCATCGCCGCCGTGGTGGTCGGCGTGCTCCTGCTGCCCGAGAGTTCCGGCGGTTCGATCGCGTTGGCCGTGATCGGCGCGATCGGCCTGGTCGCGGTCCTCTGGCTCGGTCTGTGGCCGTTCCTGGTCTGGCGTACCACCCATTACCTGTTCACCAACGAGCGCGTGCTGTTGCAGCAGGGTGTGTTCTCCCGGGACCGGCGGGACCTCCCGCTCACCCGGATCAACGACCACTCGATGAACCAGCACTTCTTCGAGCGGATGCTCGGCTGCGGCACCCTCACCATCGAGTCCGCCGGCGAACGCGGCCAGTCGGTGCTCAAGGACGTACCGGGGGTCGGCCGGGTGCAGACCACCCTCTACGAGCTGGTCGAGGCGCAGCACGACAAGCACTCGCTGGGCGACGGGGAGATGCGCGACATCCTCGCCGACATGCGCGAGGGCAAGCCGTTGCGCGACACCACGAGCTGAGCCGATCGGCGCTGACCACTCCGGCCCGAGGACGGGTCGGAGTGGTCAGGTGTGCTGACCTGCCCCGGCCGCCGCCGGCCCTGCCGCAGCCTGTTCCGCCGCAGCCGGCTCTACTCCAGCCGGCTCTGCCCCAGCCTGTTCTGGCGGAGCGGGAGCCGGATCGGTCGAGGACGGCCCGGCCTCGGGGTCTGTCTCGACCGGCCGTAGCGCGAACCAGCCACGGAAGCGGGTCCGCAGCACCTCCTGCTCGGGCTGGTTGTCCGGGCCGAGGCGGAGCATGGTGCCGGTGAGGATGACGGTGCCGAGCCCCGCGCGAGCGTCCGAGGGGCGGGCGCCCATCACGTCGACCCGGACGGCGAGACGGTCACCGGCCCGGACCGGGGCGAGCCACCGCAACTCCTCCAGGCCGGGGGAGGCGTCCGCCGCCGCGCGGGACAGCAGGTGATCGACGTACGCCCGCATGAACAGGCTGACCGTGTAGAAGCCGCTGGCGATCACCCCGCCGTACCGACTGGCCTCGGCCAGCTCCTGGTCGACGTGGTACCACTGCGGGTCGAAGCGTCGGGCGAAGGCCCGCATCTCGTCGCCGTCCACGGTCACCGTCCCGAGGTCGACGGTGAGCCCCGGAACGAGGTCCTCGAAGAACAGCTCGGCGGCCGCTCCGGTGCCGGAGCGGGGGGCGGGAGCCGTCACCGGCGGGGTGCGCGACGCGTGCCGGCGTGCAGCTCCGCGGCGAGTTCCGCGTCCAGGTCGGCGGTCATCGGCCGCCCCTGCACGGGAGCGGCGCCGGTCGGGCCGGGTGTCGGGCCGGGCCGGTCGGCGGACTGCGCCTCTTCCAGCTCGGAGACCGATTCGGCCAGCTCGGCGACCGGGTCCATCTCGGCCATGGTGTCCCACTCGTCACGCGGGATGTCGTGCCAGGTGGGCTCGGTCTTCGTGGCGTCCGCGGCCGGTGCGACGGGCTGGAAGACGAAGGTGCGGTACGACCAGAACCGGAACAGGGTGCCCAGCAGGACACCGGCGGTCTTCGCCACGTTCAGCGCCAGCAGGCCGTGTACGCCGAGGCCGTACTTGGCTGCGGCCACCGCGCCCAGTTCGATGAGCAGGCCGGCACCGTTGAACAGGAAGAACAGGACGTACTCCCGGCGAAGCGCCGATTTCGGGCGATCCCGGTACGTCCAGTGACGATTCATCAGGTACGACGTGATCGTCGCGACGAGGGTCGCGATCACGTTCGCCTTCAACTGACCGTTGACGAAAACGGTAAGTGCAAGGACATTGAACACGGCGTAATTGATGACGGTGTTCACACCGCCGACGATGCCGAATTTGAGCGCCTCGTGGATGAACTTCTGCCAGCGCTCAGGCAGCAGACGGACAAGACGCATGCGAAACACCTTAGGGCAGTCGGTGAAGCCGGCGATCACCGGCCGGACGAGGTGGGCGGCAGGTCACGCCCCGTGATCCCGGTCGTGCTCCACCTGCGGAACGACCGGTGTTCCCGCTTCGACGAAGACGAACCGCCGGTAGGACCAGAATCGGAACAGCGTCCCGAGGCCGGTGCCCACGACGAAGCTGGCGATGTTGTCGGCGAGCTGCGTCTGGAACACCGCCGGCCAGATGCTGCCGAGCCCGTACCGGCTGATCGCGAGGCAGCCCACCGCGATCCCCAGGCCGACAGCGTTGAAGAAGAAGAACAGCGCGTACTCCCGCGCCGGGTTGCTGCGTTGGCGGTGCCGCCAGGTCCAGAAGCGGTTGCCCAGGAAGGCGAAGGTCGCAGCGATCACGGTCGAGATCGTCTTCGCCGTCACCTGCTCCATGCCGCGCGCGGTCGTCAGGTAGTTGAAGAGCGCGAAGTCGACGAGGAAGGCAATCCCGCCCACCGTGGCGAACTTGCTCAACTCGCGCACGAGGTGACCGAAACGGTCGAGCAGTGCGCGGACCAGACCCGGTCGGGTCTGCCGGGGGCCCGGTTGCTCCCCGGTCATCGTGGCGGCCACGGGGCGAGCCTACCGGCTGTGGACGTGTCGGCGGGGGAGCAACGGCGAGGGGGACATCGTCGCCTATGGCGGCCCTGTCAGTCGGTGTGCCGCCGTTGAACGCAGCGTAACCAGAAGGGAGGACTGACGCGGCTCGGAACGGGAATCCGCGAACCGGTCGGCAGGGTGGGTTGACGGCCCGACCGCAACACGCGTCGACCGGGGGTGCACAACAAGATTTGCGTGAAACTGCGCAGGAAAGCGGGTATCAGATCGTGATGCCGCAGCGTGGCCGTACCTTGTGCAGTTCTTCACAACCAGTCCCACTGACTCGGAAGGCTGCCCGGTTTACGCTGAGCCCAATCCCAGGTTTCCACGAAGGCGGCGCTTCGCGTCGCTGAGACTCGTGCATCCCATAGATCGGTCAGCGTCGACCACAAGGAGATGTGTCATGGTTGCTCCGGCTGTAGTGCGGGGTATCGATCAGGCCCCGACGTCCCATCCGAAACTGCTTGCCTGGGTCCGTGAGGTCGCGGAACTGACCACCCCCGACCGGGTCGTGTGGGTGGACGGGTCCGACGAGGAGTGGCGCCGCCTCACCGATGAGCTGGTCGAGGCCGGCACCCTCATCCGGTTGAACCCGGAGAAGAAGCCGAACTCGTTCTACGCGCGCACCGACCCGTCCGACGTCGCGCGGGTCGAGGAGCGCACCTACATCTGCTCTGTCGACGAGGCGGACGCCGGCCCCACCAACAACTGGATGGCGCCGGCCGAGATGAAGCGGACGATGACCGAGCTGTACCGCGGCTCGATGCGCGGTCGCACCATGTACGTCATCCCGTTCGTGATGGGCCCGGTCGAGGCCGAGAGCCCGATGTTCGGTGTCGAGATCACCGACAGCCCGTACGTGGTGGCGTCGATGCGCATCATGACCCGGATGGGCGCGGCGATCCTCGAGGCGATGGGCGACGACGCGGACTTCGTGCACGCGCTGCACTCGATCGGCGCCCCGCTCGCTCCGGGCCAGCAGGACGTGCCGTGGCCCTGCAACGAGACCAAGTACATCTCGCACTTCCCGGAGACCCGCGAGATCTGGTCGTACGGCTCCGGGTACGGCGGCAACTCGCTGCTCGGCAAGAAGTGCTACTCGCTGCGTATCGCCAGCGTGATGGGCCGGGACGAGGGCTGGCTCGCCGAGCACATGCTCATCCTCAAGATCACCTCGCCGGAGGGCAAGGTCCACCACATCGCCGGGGCCTTCCCGTCCGCCTGCGGCAAGACCAACCTGGCTATGGTGGAGCCGACCATCCCGGGCTGGAAGGTCGAGACCATCGGCGACGACATCGCCTGGATGCGGTTCGGCCCGGACGGCCGGCTCTACGCGGTGAACCCGGAGTACGGCCTCTTCGGCGTCGCGCCCGGCACCGACTGGAAGACCAACGCCAACGCCATGCGCACGCTGGACCGCGGCAACTCGGTCTTCACCAACGTGGGCCTCACCGACGACGGGGACGTCTGGTGGGAGGGCATGGGGGAGCCCCCGGCGCACCTGATCGACTGGAAGGGCAACGACTGGACGCCGGAGAGCGACAGCCTCTCCTCGCACGCGAACAGCCGGTTCTGCACCCCGATCACGCAGTGCCCCATCCTCGCCGACGAGTACTTCGACCCGAACGGCGTACCGATCGACGCGATCCTCTTCGGTGGCCGCCGCAAGGACACCATTCCGCTGGTGACCGAGGCTCGCGACTGGGTGCACGGCGTCTACATGGGCGCGACGCTCTCGTCCGAGACGACGGCCGCCGCGTCCGGCGCGGTGGGTGTGGTCCGCCGCGACCCGATGGCCATGCTGCCCTTCATCGGCTACCACGCGGGCGACTACTTCCGGCACTGGATCGAGATGGGCAAGGGCGCCGACGGCGACGAGGCCAAGCTGCCGAAGATCTACTACGTCAACTGGTTCCGCAAGGATCCGGACGGCTCGTTCCTGTGGCCGGGCTTCGGCGAGAACTCCCGGGTGCTCAAGTGGATCGTCGAGCGGATCGAGGGCACGGCCGACGCGGTCGAGACCCCGGTGGGCATGGTCCCGGCGCAGGACGCGCTCGACGTCGAGGGACTGGACATGACCCCGGAGGACGTCCGGATCGCGCTGAAGGTCGACCCGGACGAGTGGCGCAACGAGCTGCCGATGATCACCGAGTGGTTCGAGAAGTTCGGTGACAAGCTGCCCGGCGTGCTGTGGGCCGAATTGGACGCGCTGCGCGCCCGACTGGACGCGGTACAGCCCCAGCGCCAGGTGTGAACATCGCCCGCCGCGGGCAACAACGGATCCCATGAGGACGGCCGCCGAGACCGAGGTCCGGCGGCCGTCCGCCGTCCGCGCGCTCACCCTCCTGCTCGCGACGACAGCGGCGGCCACCGTCGTGGTCGAGCTGCTCAACTGGTGGTACGCCCCGGAGCAGGGCTTCGGTCTGGCCGTACGCACCGGCTGGGCCATGCTGCGCTCGTTCGGCTTTCTGCTGCTGATCGGGCACGTGCGCAGGGGCCGGACGGTGGCCCGCCCGTTCGGGTTGATCCTCGCGGTCACCACGATCTTCGCCGTTGGCCGGCTGATCGTGCCCCGGCAGGGAGTGCCGCCGCTGCCGGGACTGCTCGGCTTCGCCGCGCTCAGCGCGCTGTGTGTGGCGGTGGTCTGGCTGCTCTACCGCTCGTCGGCGCTCGCCGGGCACCTGGTTCGGCACCGGCCCCGACTGGTCATCGACAAGACCGGCATCTCGTGGCGGGAGACGCCGCCGCGTCGGCCGCAGGCGAGCGCGTGGTTGTTGACCAGCCGCGTGGCGGCGTTCACCTACAGCCCGCTGATGCTGGTGCCGGCGCTGGTGGCCGGGGGTGCCATCCTGGACAATCGCCTCTCCGCCGTGCCGGCCGTGCTGTTCTGGTTCGGCGCCGGCATCGCGGCCAGCTACGCCGTGCTGTTCTGCACCGCGTTCCTGATGCGCGGCAAGGACTGGGCGCGGGGCCTGCTGATCGTCGTCACGCTGGGCGTACTCGCGGTGGACCTGCCGCTGTGCTGGTGGCTGCTGGGCCTGGACGGCCTGATCCGCGACGGCGCCCCGCTGGTGGCCGCCGCGGCCCTGGCCCTCTACGGCCTACGCCGGGCGGCGCGGGCATCCGACGCGGCCATCCCCGCCTGAGAGCCTGCGCGCGTGCCGGCGAAGCGGTCGGTGGGGCTGGCCGGTCGGTGGGGCTGGCCGGTCGGGCTGGCGGGGTTGGTGCGAGCCCTGTCGAGTTGCCCCAAATATGGGCCGCCGGCGGCGCTCGCTTAGCCCTGGCGGCAGCGCGCCGTCGAGCCATCGGAGGCGCGGGGCTGGCGGGGTTGGTGTGAGCCCTGTCGAGTTGCCCCGGATATGGGTCGCCGGCGGTGCGGCTTAGCCTCGGCGGCAGCGCGCCGTCGAGCCATCGGAGCCCCTGCCCCATCTATGGGGCAGCTCGACAGGCAGCGCAGTAGACGGCACGGGTGCCGGAGCCGATCCGCCGGTCCACGCGTCGGCGGGCAGGCGGCAGAGCGGCAGCCGCGTGGGCGGGCGGCAGCGGTGTGTGGCGGGCGGCAGCAGTGTGGGCGGGCGGCAGCAGTGTGGGCGGGCGGCGGCCGTCTGGGTGGCAGCGGGCGGCTGGGCGGGCGGCAGCGGTGCAGCAGAGCGGCAGCCGTGTGGGCGGGCGCCAGAGCGGCAGCCGTGTGGGCGGGCGCCAGAGCGGCAGCCGTGTGGGCGGGCGGCAGAGCGGCAGCCGTGTGGGCGGGCGGCAGAGCGGCGGCCGTGTGGGCGGGCGGTCAGGGGGCAGGATGACGGGTGACGTCGGTCACCGTGGCCGGTGTCGACGGCCCAGGTGATCGCCGGGCGGGACGGGTACGAGCCGTGCCGCCCCGGTCGGAGGGAGGCGCGCGGTGAGCGACGAGTTCGACGTGGTGGTGGTCGGTGCCGGGCCGGCCGGGGCGGCCGCCGCCCTGACGGCCCGCCGGGCGGGTGCCAGCGTGTTGCTGCTGGACCGTGCCGATTTTCCTCGGGACAAGGCGTGCGGCGACGGGATCGCTGCGCACTCGGTGGACGTCCTCAACGAGTTGGGCGTGACCGAGGCGGTGGCCGGGTACGCCCCGCTGCCCGCGCTGCGGATGGTCGCTCCGGGCGGCCAGGCGGTGGCTCGGGCGCTGCCCCGGCCGGCGTACACCGTGCCCCGGGAGGTCTTCGACGCGCGGCTGGTGGCCGCGGCGGTGGCCGCCGGCGCGCAGTTGCGTCGGCACAGCGTCCGCCGGGTCCAGCCGCGTGGCGACCGGGTGGTGCTCGACGGAGAGCTGTCCGGCCGGGTGGTGGTGGGCGCGGACGGCGCCGGGTCGGTGGTGCGCCGGGCCCTCGGCCACCCCGTCAACCCCGACCGGCACCTCGCGCTGGCCATCCGTGGGTACGCGCCCGCGCTGCCCGGCCCACCCGAGCAGCTCATCGTGACCTCCAAGGCGCGCTGGCCGGCGTACGCCTGGTCGTTTCCGATCGGCGACGGGCGGGCGAACGTCGGGTACGGGGAGGTGCTGCGCGGCGAGCCGCTGAGCCGCGCCTACCTGCTGGATCGACTGGCCGCGC
Organism: Micromonospora sp. NPDC049662; assembly: GCF_040675055.1. Taxonomy (NCBI): domain Bacteria; kingdom Bacillati; phylum Actinomycetota; class Actinomycetes; order Micromonosporales; family Micromonosporaceae; genus Micromonospora; species Micromonospora sp. NPDC049662. The sequence continues at coordinate 207,257 of NZ_JBFAOC010000005.1, read as the reverse complement.
TGCTGCCCGGCACCGACCTGTCGACGGTGACCGCGTTGCGCGCCCACCACCTGCCGCTGTCCACGCACCGGCCGGCGCCGGGTCGGGACCGCACCCTGCTGGCCGGCGACGCCCTGTCGCTGATCAATCCGTTCACCGGGGAGGGCATCTTCTACGCGCTGCTCTCCGGAGCGTTGGCCGGGGCCGCTGCGGCTCGGGAACCGGAGGCGGCGGCCCGCCGCTACGCTGCGGGTCTGCGTCGTCGCCTCGGCACACACCTGCGCCACAGCTCGGTGGCCGCCTGGTTGGCGCGGCGGCGACGAGTGGTCGACGCCGCGGTCCGGGCGGCCCGTCGGGACGACCGGGTGTTCGACGACGTGGTCGAGTTGGGGCTTGGCGACGGGCGGCTCACCGCCCGTACGCTGGGCATGATCGGCATCGAACTGTCCGGCGGGGATCGCCCTCCGAAGGGGTGATCCGGCGGGCGGGTCGCTACGCTGCTAGGTGATGACGCTGCGGAACCTTATCTACTCCGTGTACGAGCGCCGGCTCACCGCGAAGCTCGCGGGCAAGCCGGTGCCCCGGCACGTCGGGGTGATGTGCGACGGCAACCGCCGGTGGGCCCGCGAGATGGGCTACGTCGACCCGAACGACGGGCACCGGGTCGGCGCGGCGAAGATCAAGCATGTCCTCGGGTGGTGTGACCAGGCCGGTATCGGCCACGTCACGCTCTACCTGCTCGCCACCGACAACCTGCGCCGCCCTGCCAGCGAACTGGACCCGCTGCTGCAGATCATCGAGGACCTGGTGGTGGAGCTGGCGGAGGAGGGCAACCCCTGGCGGCTGCGCATCGTCGGCGCGCTCGACCTGCTGCCCGCCCAGACCGCCGCGGCGCTCAAGGGCGCCGAGGAGCGTACCCGGGACCGCAGCGGCGGCGCGGAGGTCAACATCGCGGTCGGCTACGGCGGCCGGCGGGAGATCACCGATGCCGTCCGCTCGCTGCTGCTGGAGCACGCCGCATCCGGCGGCACCCTCGAGGAGTTGGCCGAGGTGCTGGACGTCGAGCACATCGCCGAACACCTCTATACCCGTGGCCAGCCCGACCCCGACCTGGTCATCCGTACGAGTGGGGAGCAGCGACTGTCCGGGTTCATGCTGTGGCAGTCCGCGCACTCGGAGTTCTACTTCTGCGAGCTGAACTGGCCGGATTTCCGGCACATCGACTTCCTGCGGGCGCTGCGCTCGTACGCCACCCGCCAGCGCCGCTACGGCGCTTGACGGCCTCAGGGGAGCTGGTCCAGGGCCCGGGTCAGGAAGTCCCCCAGCGCGGCCGGTGACTCGATGGTCAGGTCGGCCGCGTCGGCCACCTCCTGGCCGGTCTCCGGGTTGGCCACGGCCACACAGACACCGAAGAAGTCCGGGTCGCCCTCGGCGCGGGCGCGTAGCGCCGCGAACGCCTTGATGTCGGAGACGTCGTCGCCGAAGTACCAGGCGCCGCTGGCGCTCTGGACCACCTCGCCGATCACCATCCCCTTGTCCCGGTCGACCGGTGGCTTGAGCTCCAGCACCATCCGACCGGCCTGCACCCGCAGCCCCAGGCGGTCGGCCTGCGCCTGACCCCACTGCTGCACCGTCGCACCGAGCTGCGGGGCCGTACGCCAGTGCAGCGCGACGGAGAGCCGCTTGAACTCGACGAGGGCGCCGGGTGGCAGCTCCTCGCGCGCCAGGTCGGCCAACTCGGCCATGGTGGGCACCCAGGGCAGGGCGGTGGGCTCGGTGACGGTCTCACCACCGGAGTGGCTGTGCTCCAGGCCGTAGAGGCCGTACAGGTCCACGCCGCTCAGCTCACCGAGGCGGTCGCGGAGGAACTCGACGGGCCGCGCGGAGACGATCGCGATCCGCCGCACCACCGGGGCCAGCGCCTCGATCGCGGCGAGCGCGTTCGGCGCGGGACGGACCGCCGTCGGATCGTCGTCGACGGGCGCGAGGGTGCCGTCGAAGTCGAAGAAGAGCACGGTCCCACCGGCCCGGCCGGCGGTTATCTGCCAAGCCTGGTCGGCGTTCAACGGGGTCCTCGGCTGGTGGTTGCCCAGATTCAACGGCGGCACGCGCGTCAGCGTACCCCGGCGTTGGAGGCTCATTCCTGGCCGAGCGGACCCACCCGGCGGCGCTCGGTCAGCGTTCGGCGGCTCCTCGTCCACGGCGTCCGAACGGCACCACCGCCGCCTCCTGTCCGTGGCTGAGCAGGTAGCCCTCCACGAACCCGGTGTTTCGATCCCCGGTGTGGGTCTCGATTTCGTTGAGGCGTGCCACCAGGAACTCGGTGAGCGCGCTGAGCCGGTCGTTGAGCCGCTCGTGCAGTTCCGCGACGACGGCCAGGATGACCGCCGTACCGGCGCTGGTGAGCGCGAGAAGGTTGACGAGCAGCGGCAGCTGCCCACCGTTGACCGCGAGGGTCACCACGTTGCCGGTCGCCCACAGTGTCATCGACACCGTGGCGACCACGACTCCCCACCACTTCAGGGTCATGGACAGACCCCTCCTTCTGTCCCGCAGGGCTAGGTTCGGCCTTGTCCCGTCCCCCCGCCGATGACGAGCCCAAGCAGTACGAATAGGGACGCTAGCGTGCCCGTTCCTGCCCCGGAGCGAAACGAATGAACCTGACCAGGCGTTCTTTCGCCATCTGAGGAACTACCCGGCTTGATTGCCTCTATTTCGGACATCGACCGGCAGCGTTGGGCGGTATGCGAGGTATCTAATGGTTTCGCGGATGTGGAACTTCTCCGCGTCCGACACGTTCGGGTCGACCAGGCGGCGCAGCAGGGCCTCCACGTCCGGGTCCATCGGAGGGGCCGGCTGTCCGGCGCGCGGGCCGCTGGCGGTGCGGTCCCAACCCAGCGCGGCGAAGGCGGCGGCGGGGTTCAGCCCCAGGCCCTCGCAGAAGGCGACCACCCGTTCGGCCTCGGGGTCGCTGGCCCAGTCGCCACGGACCCACCGGTTGATGGTCTGCCGGGAGACGCCGGTACGCCGGGACACCTCGGTGCCGCTCCAGGCGCGCGTGGCCCGCGCCTCGTCGAGGGCGCGCCGAACGAAGGTGGCGAAGGCGATTTTTCGCGCGTTGGCCGTCTCGGTCACCCCGTGACGGTACGACCAGCCGTCAGCGGATGTTTGCCCAGGCACGCTGCTGTCACGCGGACGTGACGGCACTCTCGGATTCGTAACCAACGATCCAGCGCCGCTTTCGAGGGGTGTCACCCGGGCAGAATAGATGCCCGTCGTGGCGAATGTAAGGGGACGAAAAGCTGATACTGTCACGCTCATGGGACAATCTACGGTGTGTCACGTGCATGAGACGACTGGTGCTCACATGCGTCACGCCCCCGGTGCCGAGGGGGTGTGGTGACCGAGCTCGCCACCCGAGCCCAGGCCTTCGGGCTGATCGCCGAGGGAGTGGCAGCGGGGCTGAGTGCCCCGTGGCGCCTCTACCTTGCCCGAGGTTGCCGATACCTGTCGCTGAGCGTCGGCGACCGCACCGAGTGGAACGCCTGGCGTACCCACCTCGGCTGCCCCGAGTTGAGCGTCCGGGTCTACGACGCCGGCGGGGAGATCCGTCGATCCTCGGTCGCCGAGGTCGTGCTGGACGGCTGTCGGATCACCGTCGAGCTGGTCGAGGAGGTCAGCACCGACGACCTGGACCGGCTGCTGGTCGCGGACCCCACGGCCGACCCCACCACGGTCGAGCCGGAGGAGCGATGAGCCGGCGTCCGGGCCGGGCGGGGGGCGCCCGATGAGCCCGTTCCTCGTGGTCTTCCTCGTCCTGGTGCTCGGTGCCACCAGCTACGCCGCCGGTCGCCTGCACGGCCAGCTCAGCTACCGCATCGGCTATCGCTTCGGTTACCGCCAGGGTTACTTCGACGGGGACCGGGGCGCCTGGAACCGCCGCCGTCGCGACGCCCAGGCGGCGATCGCCTCCGCGTTGTCGGTCTCCTCCCCGGGGGCCGTCCGCTCCGCCGGCACGGTCGTCCGCCCCGACGCGGTGACCCGCCCCGGCACCACCTACACCGGCTCGTCGTTCACCGCGCCGGCTGCCCCGATCACCGGGCGGCACCCGACCGGCACGCTCGTTCGACGAACCGGCTGAGCCGGCTGGCGGGTCGCCTCCGAGCGTCCCGCCGACCGGCACGCGGGAACGCGGTGCGTCGTCCGCGGCGGACACGCACCGTCGGGGCCACGTCAGACCGGTGGCGGCGGCCCCGCCGGCCGGGATGCGCGCAGGGGGCATGCATCCCGGCCGGCTCGCCGCGCCCGGCCGCCACGGTGCCGCACGTCGCGCGTCGTCCCGCGCCGGCTCGTCGGTCCGGCGCTGTTCACACGGCCGTCTCCAGAGATCCACGATCGCCCCTAGCCGGGACGGTCCTGCGCCGCTAGCGTCTAGGCATGGCGCGGGGTTCTCCCGAGCCAGCCGGTCCACCCGGATCTGCGACCTCGCGCACGGGGTTCCGCATCCGACCCCTCCGGGCACCGGACGAGGCGGAAAACGGGTGGCCGGGTGCCCATCCGTCGGAGCAGGCCTGTGACGACTCGCCGTACCACCGCCGGTGCCGACCAGACCCCGGCCGCGACTGCCACGACCCGCCGCGCCGCCCGGAGCCGCCGTGCGGCGGACGCCGCGCCGGCCGAGAACAAGGAGCCCCGACCAGCGGGGCAGGCCTTCGTTCTCGACACCTCCGTGCTGCTGTCCGACCCGGCGGCGTTCCACCGCTTCGCCGAGCACGAGGTGGTGCTGCCACTGGTGGTCATCACCGAGTTGGAGGGCAAGCGGCACCATCCGGAGCTGGGCTGGTTCGCCCGGCAGTCGTTGCGGATGCTCGACGAACTGCGCATCCGGCACGGCCGCCTCGACCGACCGGTACCCGCCAACGACGCGGGCGGGACGCTGCGGGTGGAGCTGAACCACACCGACGACGGCGTACTGCCCCCCGGGTTCCGCACCGAGAGCAACGACGCCCGGATCCTGTCGGTGGCGCTCAACCTCGCCGCCGAGGGGCGGGACGTCACGCTGGTCAGCAAGGACATGCCGCTGCGGGTCAAGGCCGCCTCGGTGGGTCTGCGCGCCGACGAGTACCGCCACGGTCAGGCCAGCGACCCGACCTGGACCGGCATGTCGGAGATGGAGCTGGGCGAGGAGCAGATCGGCCAGTTGTACGCGGGCGAGACGCTCGACCTGGACGAGGCGGCCGGGCTGCCCTGCCACACCGGGCTGGTGCTGCACTCGGCGCGCGGCTCGGCGCTCGGGCGGGTGCTGCCCGACAAGTCGGTCCGCCTGGTCCGGGGCGACCGTGAGGCGTTCGGGCTGCACGGCCGCTCGGCCGAGCAGCGAATCGCCCTCGACCTGCTGCTCGACGAGACGATCGGGATCGTCTCGCTGGGCGGCCGGGCCGGCACCGGCAAGTCGGCGTTGGCGCTCTGCGCCGGCCTGGAGGCCGTGATGGAGCGTCGCCGGCACAAGAAGGTGATCGTCTTCCGCCCGCTCTACGCCGTCGGTGGTCAGGAGCTGGGCTATCTGCCCGGGTCGGAGTCGGAGAAGATGTCGCCCTGGGCGCAGGCGGTCTTCGACACGCTCGGCGCGGTCGTGCACGAGAACGTGCTGGAGGAGGTCACCTCGCGGGGCATCCTCGAGGTGCTGCCGCTGACCCACATCCGGGGGCGCAGCCTGCACGACGCCTACGTGATCGTGGACGAGGCCCAGTCGTTGGAGCGCGGGGTGCTGCTCACCGTGCTGTCCCGGATCGGGCAGGGGTCCCGGGTGGTGCTCACCCACGACGTGGCCCAGCGGGACAATCTGCGGGTCGGCCGGCACGACGGTGTGACCGCGGTGATCGAGGCGTTGAAGGGCCATCCGCTCTTCGCCCACGTCACGCTCAGCCGTTCGGAGCGGTCGCCGATCGCCGCCATGGTGACCGATCTTCTCGAGGACATCCCGCAGTGATGGGGGTTTTGTAGCATTTCGTCCCTATTCTAAGTGTGGCGCAGATCACAAACGGCGCGGTCGGTTTCCCATGTGCCTCACTGTGCGCGATGGTGTCCCACGAGCGCCCACGCACCACAGGCATCGTCGGTGATCGCTCGCCCGAGGTCAGGGCGGCATCAGTGGCGATCGGTGCGTCGGCGCGACCGGCTCACCGGTCGGGGCGCTCACGGCACGGCTGAGGGCTGACGTGGCCCGGCGCCGCGCCGTGTCCTTGCCCCCGACGAAGGGACCACTTCGTGAGTCGGCTGTGGAGCCGGTTGGGTGCCCGTACGGCCGCTGTCGCGTTGCTCTCCGTGGGCGTCGCCGGTGGCTTCTACCTGGGCGAAGACCGGGAAACTCAGCAGCAGGGCCTGACCGCGCAGGTCGGCGTCGAGGTCGACCGCGTCGACTTCGCCTACCAGCGCGAGCGCCAGGCCAGCCACCAGGTCGCGTTCGCGCGGCAGCGGGCCGCCGAGTACCAGGCCAAGCTGCGGGCGGCCCAGGCGGCCAAGGAGGCCGCTGAGCGGGCCCGCAGGGCCGAGGCCGCCGCCGCGTCGCGCAAGCGCGAGCGGGAAGAGGCGGAGAAGGCCGCCAAGCCGTACGACGGGCCGATCCCGGCCTCCTGCGCCGAGTACAGCGGCAACCGCAAGATCGGTTGTGCGCTGATGCTCGAGAAGGGCTTCGGCATCGCCGAGTTCCCCTGCCTCGAGAAGCTCTGGACCAAGGAGAGCGGCTGGAACCACAAGGCCGCCAACCCCATCGGCGCGTACGGCATTCCGCAGTCACTGCCGGGCAGCAAGATGGGCACGGTCGCCGACGACTGGCGCACCAACCCGGCCACCCAGATCATCTGGGGCCTGGGCTACATCAAGGGCAAGTACAAGACGCCCTGTGGCGCCTGGACCTACTTCCAGAACAACAACCACTACTGACGACGTACGACGGCGGGGCGGGTGGGCGACCACCCGCCCCGCCGTCGCGCGTAACCCCGGTCAGGACGTGAGTGGCGGTCGGCCCCTTTTGCTGATAGCAGTTGGGGGGTGAGCCTGCATCCGCCAAGCGGCGACCCGTTCCGGTTCGGCACCGAGGCGTTCTACGCCGCCCTCGGCCGGGCCTTCGTCGCCATGTGCGCGGTGGTCCCGTTCCTCTTCCTCATCGAGGCGATCGACCAGGGGCTCGCGTTCGGCCTGGACGCGACCGCCGGCATCATCCCGCACCGCATCGACGGCCTCGACGGTGTCTTCTTCTCGCCGTTCCTGCACCACGGCTTCGACCACCTCTACAGCAACAGCATCCCGCTGATCCTGCTGGGCACCTTCGTGCTGGCCGCCGGCGCCCGGCGGTTCCTGTGGTCGACCCTGGTCATCATCCTGGTCTCCGGCCTCGGGGTCTGGTTCACCGGCTCACCCAACTCGGTGGTGGTCGGCGCGAGCGGGGTGATCTTCGGCTACCTGGGCATCCTGCTCACCCGCGGCATCGTCGAGCGCAGTTGGTGGAACTTCGCCGTCTTCCTGCTCGTCGGCCTGCTCTACGGCTGGCAGCTCGTCGGCATCCTCCCCACCGACGAGCGGATCTCCTGGCAGGGGCACCTGTTCGGGTTGCTCGGCGGCGTGGTGGCCGCGATCCTGTTCCGCCGCCGCCGACCCACGGTGGACGGTCCGGACTACTCGGGATCCACCCTCAGCCTGCCCTGACCTGCTTGTCGGCGCGCCCCTGGGACATGCTTGCCCGACCGCCGCGCCCCGCCTACCGTCGAGATCAGCACGCGTTGATCCGCGAGCGGAAAGCGACGGTACGCCATGCGCGAGGTCGATGTCGCCGTGATCGGAGCCGGTCCCGCCGGCCTCTTCGCCGCGTACTACGCCGGGTTCCGGGGCCTGTCCGTGGCGGTGATCGACGCCCTTCCGGAGCCGGGCGGCCAGGTCACCGCCATGTACCCGGAGAAGCTGATCCTCGACGTGGCCGGCTTCCCCGCCGTCAAGGGTCGTGACCTGGTCGCCAACCTGGTCGCCCAGGCGGCGCCCTTCGCTCCGCGGTACCTGCTCGGCACGAGGGCCGAGAAGCTGTCGTACACCGATGACCGGCCGGTGCTCGGCCTGGCCGGCGGTGAGCAGCTCGGCTGCGGCGCGGTCGTGGTCACCGGCGGGCTCGGCAGCTTCAGCCCACGGCCGCTGCCCTGCGCCGACGGCGCCCCCGGTGCCGGCATCGTCTACTTCGTGACCGACCCGGCCGAGCTGACCGACCGGGACGTGCTCATCGTCGGCGGCGGCGACTCGGCCTTCGACTGGGCGCTGGCCCTGCAACCGCTGGCCCGCTCGGTGACCCTCGTGCACCGTCGGGAGAAGTTCCGGGCGCACGCCTCGACGGTCGCCCGGGTGCTGTCGCTGCCGGTGCGGGTGATCGTGAACGCCGAGGTCACCCGCCTGATCGGGGACGCTGAGGTGACTGGCGCCGAGGTGACCGTGCGCGGCGGCGCGGCCGAGACCCTGCCGGTGGACACGGTTGTCGCCGCCCTCGGCTTCACCGCCGACCTTGGCCCCCTCGCCGAATGGGGGCTCCGGCTCGACCGCCGGCACATCGTGGTGGACAGCGCGATGGCGACGAACCTGCCGAGGGTCTTCGCGGCCGGCGACATCACCGAGTACCCGGGCAAGGTGCGCCTGATCGCCACCGGCTTCGGCGAGGCCGCCACGGCCGTCAACAACGCGGCGGTCGCCATCGACCCGAGCGCGCACCTGTTCCCCGGGCACTCCTCCGACGTGGGCTGACGGTCGGTATCGCACACTGACCGGTTCGTGTCCGGTTCGAGACGGGTCGAATGGACCCTGAGGGAATGACGGGGACCGGGAAGGCACGTGATGGCGCACCCACGACGCTGGCCTGGCTCTGCCACCCGACGACTCTGCTCGCGCTCGTCCTCCTGGTCCTCAACGACCGGCTGTGGAAGGCGGCGTATCCGGGCCTGGTGACGGGCAAGCTGAGCGACGTGGCGGGCCTGGTGCTCGCTCCGCCGCTGGTCGCGGTGCTGCTCACGCTGCTGGCGCCGCGGCTGCCGGCCCGCAGGGCCGCGCTGGTCGGCCTGGTCGCGGTGGGCGCCGGATTCGCGGTGGTCAAATCCAGTGGGTACGCCGCTGAGCTGGCCTCCTCGGCCTGGACCGCACTGGCGGGACCGTCACTGGTCCGGGCCGACCGGACCGACCTGTTCACGCTGCCGGCACTCGGCCTGGCGTGGTGGAGCTGGACGCGGGCGCGGAGGCGACCCGTGCGGCACCGGACGGCCCGGCTGGTCCGGTTGCTGGTGGTCCTGCCACCGGCGGTGTTGGCGGTGGCCGCCACCAGTGCGGCCTGGTTTCCGTACGCGCTGGGTACGACGATGCTTGACGGCCGTCCGGCGATCTCGGTCGGCGAGGGCTCCGAAGACGCGTCGTTCTGGCCGGACGACCCCGCCGACGGCCAGTGGGCGGTCAGCAACGACGGGGCGGTGACCTGGCGCAACGCCACCGTTGACGAGACGGGACGGCTGAACAGCCAGGACTCCCCGCGTCAGCGGGCGTGTGCGCCGGAAGACCCACGGCGCTGCTACCGGGTGATACCGGGGCACCTTCGGGTGGAGCAGAGCGACGACGCCGGCGTGACCTGGCAGGTTGCCTGGGAGGTGCCGGACCCGCGGCGCGACGCGTTGGCCCAGCGCTATCCGGCCCCCGGCGACGCCCGCCGTCACTTCTCCTCCCGGGAACTGGTCGTCTATCCACACCTGGGCGGCGGCCACGAGGTGCTGGTCGCGAACGGTCGGGACGGCTTCCTGCGTCGCCTGTCGGACGGCGGGTGGCGGCGCGCCGGGTTCCTCGGTGAGCAGCCGTCCGCGACTGGTCCGCCCGAACTGCCCCCGCTGCGCGACGGCGGGCGGGTCCAACGCGGGGTCGACGTCTGGCTCGCGTTCGGGCTCGCGTTGCTGCTCGGCTGCGTGGTCACCGTATTCGCCGGTCATCTGGCGATCCGACGGGGCGGCGGCGGTCGCGGGTGGGGGATCGCGGGTGCCGTCACGATCGTGCTGGCCGGACTCGTGCTGGATGCCAGCTGGCCCCGGGTCGACGCGACGAGCGTCGTGGTCACGGTGCTGTTCCTGGTCGTGCCGTTGGGCGCGCTGGCGGCGGGCGCGCTGCTTCTCGTCGCGTGGCTCAACTTTGCTCCGGGACACTGGGTCGGGTTGGCCGTGGGTGACCTGCTGCTCACCGTGATCCTGGCCTCGCTACCGCTGGCCGGCTGGGTGAACGGCACACTCGGGCAGACCTGGGTGGCCGTCGCGCTGGCCGGGCTGGCCACCGTGCCGGGCCTGCTGCTGGCGGTCCGGCTCGCGAGGCTGGCCGACCCGGCCCGCGAAGAGAACCGGCGCGACTCGCCGCCCTACCCGCCCTACCGGGTTGCGCCTTGATCCACTCGGGTTCTTGAACATCGGGGCGTCGGAGGCGGTGGGACAGCGCGGTTTCGATGAACCAGAGTGGATCGAGCTGCCAACGGTCACGGCTGGGCGGCGGGTGGGGCCAGGGCGGTTATCAGCACGGCCACCAACGTCAGTGCCGCCCCGAGCAGGCTGTTCACGCTGGGGTGCGAGGCCGCTGTGGGCAGCACCAGATCCAGCAGTACGGCCCCCACGATCTGGCCGGCGATGGTGGCCAGGCCGAGCAGCAGCACACCTGTCGTCCGCACGATCGCGGCGGCGATCGCGATGAACACGATGCCGATCGGGCCGCCCAGGTAGAGCCACGGTTCGTTCGGCGCGTGACCGGTCGGCCAGCCGCGTACGGCGATGTCGACCGCGAACGCGACCAGCAGGGTTGCCGTGCCCACGGCGAAGTTCACCAGCGTGGCGGTCAACGCGCTGTCGGCCGCCCCCCGGACCTGCCCGTTCACCGCCTGCTGCCAGGCGATGCCCACCCCGGCCAGCAGGGGCAGCAGCGCCAGCGCCAGCCCGCCCGGATCGCCGAGCCGGTCACCGACCGCCAGGACGACCGCGAGCACCGTGAGCACCGCGCCGGCCAGGCGCTGTCGGGTGACCGGCTGCCGACCGGTCGGGCCGATGCCGGCGCGGTCGACGGCGAGGCTGCTACCGGACTGGCCGGCCACCACCGCCACGGTGAAGACCGCCACCCCCAGCGAGCCGATGGTGAGCCCCTGCGTGGCCACCAGCAACGCCCCGCACATTCCCCCGAGGCACTGCCACGGGCGCAGCGTGCCGGCCGTGAGGGCCCGCCGTACGGCGAGCAGCCCTCGCCGCCCGCCAGGGGTTGCCGGCACCAGCACCAGCAGCACCACCAGGCCCAGCCCGAAGGAGACCACCGCGGCGGCGAAACCATCGGCCAGGCGTACGCCCAGCTCGCCGTTGATCCGAGACTGCGCCGCCACCGCGACCCCGGCGACCGACGCCAGCGCGACACCGATGATCCGGCGGGTGGCTGGCAGGGTCGGCGGAGCCGCGGTGCCGGTGCCGCTCACTCCTGTTCGGCTAGCGGGCGACCGTCGAAGTCGACCGCGGAGTAGAGCGCCAGCTTCTCCAGCCGGTGGTACGAGTCGATGACCCGGATGGTGCCGCTCTTCGAGCGCATGACGATCGACTGGGTGTACGCGCCGCCGGCCCGGTACCGCACCCCGCGCAGCAGGTCACCGGAGGTGACACCGGTCGCCACGAAGAAGCAGTTGTCCCCGGTGACCAGGTCGTCGGTGCCGAGCACCCGGTCCAGGTCGTGCCCGGCGGCGAGGGCCTTCTCCCGCTCCTCGGCGTCGCGCGGCCACAGCTTGGCCTGCATGGCGCCACCCATGCACTTGAGCGCGCAGGCCGAGATGATGCCCTCCGGGGTGCCGCCGATGCCCATGAGCACGTCGACGTCCGACTCGCCGCGGGCCGCCAGGATGGAACCGGCGATGTCGCCGTCGGAGATGAACCTGATGCCCGCGCCGGTCCGGCGGATCTGGGTGACCAGGTCTTCGTGGCGGCTGCGGTCCAGCACGCAGACGGTCACCTCGGAGACGTCGGTGCCCTTGATCTTGGCGATCCGGCGCAGGTTCTCGCTGACCCCGGCGTTGATGTCGATCACGTCGACGTACGCGGGACCGACCGCGAGCTTCTCCATGTAGAAGACCGCGCTGGGGTCGAACATCGCGCCTCGCTCCGAGACGGCGAGCACCGCGAGGGCGTTCGGCATGCCCTTGCTCATCAGCGTGGTGCCGTCCACCGGGTCGACCGCGACGTCCACCTCCGGGCCGGTGCCGTCGCCGACGTGTTCGCCGTTGAAGAGCATCGGGGCGTTGTCCTTCTCGCCCTCGCCGATCACCACGACGCCGCGCATCTGGATCGAGTTGATCAGTTTGCGCATGGCGTCGACAGCGGCGCCGTCGCCGCCCTCCTTGTCACCCCGGCCGACCCAGCGGCCGGCGGCCATCGCCGCGGCCTCGGTGACCCGGACCAGGTCGAGGGCCAGGTTGCGGTCGAGATCCTGTGGGATCCGGGTCCTGGTGTTCGTCATGACGGCTGCTCCTCCTCGCGACGGTGCGGGGACGGCCGGCGGCGAAGTGGCGTCGCTGCCGGCTTTGTCGCTGATCCTCACACGATGGCCGACCGAGCGCGGGTGCGGGGCGGTGATGGGCCGGATACCGCCGGTCGGGCGGCTGCGAAGATGGCAGGGTGGAACCCGCACAGCCTGCTGACCGCGTACCCGCCGACCAGACGCCGCCCGACGGCCAGCCGCCGGCCGACCTCCCGGACGCCCCCGGCGCCGGGCCCGCCGCGACGGGCCCGGTGGATCCGACGGCACCGACCACCGGCGAGCCGGCCCTGGTCGCCGACGAGGCGACCCCCGTGGCCGAGCCGGCCCACGTCGGACCGGGGCCGGCGGCCCGGCCGTCGCCGCCCCGGGCGGCCGCGACGGCGGGCAAGTCCGAGCGGTCACCCAAGGACATGGCGATCTCGCTGCTGGTGCTGCTCGTCCCGATCGCCCTGCTGCTGGCGTTCTACCGGGGTTTCCTGGGCGGCGACGAGGCCACCACCGTCGACCCCGCCCCGGCGATCGAACAGGCGCGGTCCGCGAACGCGGTCCCGGTGAGCGAGCCGCACGGGCTCGGCTCCGGATGGCGTACGGTCAGCGCCCGCTACCAGAGCGTCGAGGGTGGCGCGACGCTGCGGATCGGCTACCTGACGCCGGAGGGCAGGGGTGTGCAGCTCGTGCAGAGCAGCGTGCCGGCCGAGCGGCTGCTGCCGGCCGAGCTGACCGACCAGGGGCAGCCACAGGGGCCGACCGAGTTGAGTGGGCGCACGTGGCAGCGGTACACGGCCCGGGGGAACCAGCAGGCGCTGGCCCTGCTGGAGCCGACCCGCACGGTGCTCGTGATCGGTGACGCGCGGGACAACGAACTGCGGGAGTTGGCCGGCGCGCTGGGCTGAGGAGTCCACAGTCGAGGAGGCGCACGCCGAGGGGGCCGGTCCGGTACGCTCCCTCGGCTCGGTCCGGCCCGCACGCGGTGGCCGGACCATGTCCCCTTTTGTGAAGTGAGAACTCAGTGAACATTCGACGGTGGAGCTTCGGCTTCCTCGCCGCCACCCTGCTCGTCCCCGGCCTGGCCGCGTGCAAGTCCGACGCTGCCGAGCCGGCCGCCGCCCCGAGCGCGTCCGCTCCGGCCGTACCGGCCGACCCGAAGGAGGCGCTGCTCGCCTCCACGAAGGAGATGGCCAAGGGCGACTTCACGTTCACCATTGCGGGCGCCGACCTGACCGGCGGTGGCCTGGTGCACAAGCCCAGCAACAGCGCGCAGTTGACCATGAAGATGGGCGACGCCTCCCAGGACGTGTCGATGGAGATGGACCTCATCTACATCGACTCGGAGAGCTGGGTGAAGATGGAGCTCGGCGGCGAAATGGCGGCCATGGTCCCCGAGCTGGCGAAGAACAAGGGCAAGTACCAGCACCTCGACAAGACCAAGGCCAAGGAGATCAAGGACTTCCAGCTCGACCCGGAGACGTTCGACCCGGTCGACAGCGAGACCCTGGTCAAGGGCGTGACCGAGGTGCAGAAGACCGGCGAGGGCAGCTACGCCGGCAAGATCGACATCAGCGCCTCCGCGGAGTCGGTCGCCCTCGACGAGGACGTGGTCAAGGCGCTCGGCGCGCAGGCCAAGTCGCTGCCGTTCACCGCCAAGCTGGACCCGCAGGGTCGCCTCACCGAGCTGGTCATCTCGGTGCCGGCCGCCGGCGAGACCGCCGCGCACGACATCAAGATCGGATACGCGGGCTACGGCGCCGGGACCGGCGCCCAGAAGCCGCCGGCGGACAAGGTGGTCGAAGCCCCGGCGGAGACGTACGAGATGTTCAAGTAAGCCGCACGGCGGGCCGGGGCGACCAGAGGTCACCCCGGCCCGCTCTGTTCGGCACCGGTTGCCCGCAAACAACCGGACAACAAGGGTGATTGTCCGACGCGTCGACAGGGAACAAGAAGAGAGCGATCCGGGCGCGCCGCTCGGCCCGGATTGTGCGACGTGGCCGAAGGGCTGCCGCGTCGCCCGGTTTCCGGCGCCGACCAGGTAGTCGGGTGACCCCCTTGGGAGACACGTATGACTGTTCGACGACTGGGTGCCGGCCTGGTAGCCGCCGCCCTGTTCACGCCCGCCCTGGCCGCCTGCGCCGGTGGCACGACCGGCACGGCCGGGTCAACCGCGTCCCCGACGGTGAGCGCGTCCGGGGCGCCGAGCCAGTCCGGCGGTGCGCCGGTGTCCGGCGACGCCAAGCAGGCCCTGCTCGACTCCACCAAGGCGATCAGCGACGGCAACTTCCGGTTCACCCTCTCCGGCGCCGGGTCCACGGCTGAGGGGCAGGTGCACCAGCCGAGTCAGAGCGCCGCTCTGAAGTTCGCCATCGGTGGCCCCTCCTCTGACCTGGCCATGAAGCTCGACGTGATCCACGCCAAGCCGGACAGCTGGGTGAAGCTGGAACTGACCGGCCCCACCGCCGACAGCCTGCCCGCCATCAAGCAGCTCAACCTCGGTAAGTACCAGCACCTCGACCAGGCCCGCGTCAAGGGCAACAAGAACCTCGGCTTCGACTTCGACAAGGTCGACCCGGCCGGCAGCGCGGTGCTGACCCAGGGCATCACCGAGGTCCGCAGCACCGGCACCGGCACGTACGCCGGCACCATCGACGTCACCAAGGCCGCCGAGGCGGGCTCGCTGAACGCCGCCACGATCGCCGCGCTGGGCACCCAGGCGAAGACGGTCCCGTTCACCGCGAAGGTCGACCCGCAGGGCCGGCTGAGCGAGCTGGCGCTGCAACTCCCGGCCTCCGGCCAGACCACGGCCCAGGAGATCAAGATGACGTACTCCGACTACGGCTCCGCCACCCCGGCGCAGAAGCCGCCGGCGGACCAGGTCGTCGAAGCGCCCGCCGAGCTGTACAGCCTGTTCAACTGACCGTCGTACGGGTGGGGTGGCTCCGGCCATCCCACCCGACGGTCAGGCGGACGGTTCCTGACGGGCGGCGTCGATTCGCGCCCGCGCACCGTCCAGCCAGCGCTGGCAGATCACCGCCAGCGCCTCGCCGCGCTCCCACAGCGCCAGCGACTCCTCCAGGGACGTGCCGCCGGCCTCCAGCCGCTCGACCACCGAGGCCAGTTCGGCGCGGGCCTGCTCGTAGCTGAGCCGCTCGTCCGGCCCGGCCTTCGTGTCGTCAGTCATCGCGTCCATCTCAGCACACCCCGGTCGGTGTCACTTCGTCGCCACGTCCCCGCCGACCGTCGCGGCCAGCTCGCCCTCGGCGAGGCGTACCCGGAGCGGGTCGCCCTTGCCGACCTCGGCCGCCGCCCGGACGACGTGCCCGTCGGCGCGCTGCACGATCGCGTACCCCCGGTCGAGCGTCGCGGCGGGGGAGAGGGCGCGCAGTCGGGCCAGGGTGTGCCGCAGGTCGTCGTCGGCGGCCGCGACCCGGTGGTCCAGGCAGCGCCCGGCGCGTTGACGCAGTGCGGCCAGCTCGGTCGCACGGTGCTCCACCATCACCTGCGGCCGGGCCAGCACCGGCCGGGAGCGCAGGCTGTCGAGGCGGTGCGACTCCCGGTCGACCAGGTTGCGCACCGCCCGCTGGAGCCGGTGCCGGGCCTGACCGATGAGGCGTACCTCCTCGGTGAGGTCGGGGACCACCCGCTTGGCCGCGTCGGTCGGGGTGGAGGCCCGCAGGTCGGCGACGTAGTCGATCAGCGGCGTGTCCGTCTCGTGGCCGATCGCGCTGACCACCGGGGTACGACAGCCGAAGACGGCCCGGCACAGTGCCTCGTCGGAGAAGGGCAGCAGGTCCTCGATGCCGCCACCACCCCGGGCGATGATGATCACATCGATGCTCGGGTCCGCGTCCAGGACCTTGAGCGCGTCCACGATCTGCGGCACGGCGGACGGGCCCTGCACCGCCACGTTGACCGTCCGGAACTCCACGGCGGGCCAGCGCCGGCGCGCGTTGGTCAGCACGTCCCGCTCGGCGGCGGACGCCCGGCCGGTGATCAGACCGATCCGGCCGGGAAGGAACGGCAGCCGACGCTTGCGGGCCCGGTCGAACAGTCCTTCGGCGGCGAGCAGCTTCTTGAGCTTCTCCAGCCGGGCCAGCAGCTCACCGAGACCCACCTGGCGGATCTCGTCGGCCCGCAGGCTCAACGTGCCCCGGGCGGCGTAGAACTCCGGCTTGGCGTGCAGCACCACCCGGGCACCCTCGCGCAGCTCCGGCGCGCCGGCGTCGAGCACGTCACGGTTGGTGGTGACGGTCAGGCTCAGGTCGGCGGACGGGTCACGCAGGGTCAGGAAGACGGTGGTGGCCCCGGGACGGCGGCTGATCTGCGCCACCTGCCCGTCCACCCACACCCAGCCCAGCTTGGCGATCCACGCCCCGACCTTCTGCGAGACAACCCGAACCGGCCACGGTTCCTCCGCGCTGCTCCGGCCCTCGCCGCCCCCACCACCCACCCCACCCACACCACTCACCCCACTCACCCCCCAACCCTACGGAGGCCCTCGGTGATCAAGAAGTTTGCGTCGGATCCGGGCGCGTTTCTGACGCGAACCTCTTGATCACCGGGATTTGGGCCCGGGTGCGGGGGGACCAGCGGCACGTACGATGGGGGGGTGACTGATCTCCGGACTGGTAAGCGCGTGCTTTTGGCCAAGCCTCGTGGCTACTGCGCGGGTGTGGACCGTGCGGTGCAGACCGTCGAGGAGGCACTGAAGCTGTACGGCGCCCCGATCTACGTCCGCAAGCAGATCGTGCACAACAAGCACGTCGTGCAGACCCTGGAGTCCCAGGGCGCGATCTTCGTGGAGGAGAACGAGGAGGTGCCGGAGGGCTCGACCGTCATCTTCTCCGCGCACGGCGTGGCGCCCGAGGTCTACGAGCAGGCGCGGGAGCGTTCGCTGAAGGCCATCGACGCGACCTGCCCACTGGTCACCAAGGTGCACCAGGAGGCGAAGCGGTTCGCCGCCGAGGACTACGACATCCTGCTGATCGGCCACGAGGGGCACGAGGAGGTCGTCGGCACCGCCGGTGAGGCGCCCGCGCACATCCAGCTCGTGGACGGCCCGGACGGCGTCGACAAGGTCACCGTGCGGAACCCGGAGAAGGTGGTCTGGCTCTCCCAGACCACGCTCTCGGTGGACGAGACCCTGGAGACGGTCGCCCGGCTCAAGCAGCGGCTGCCACTGCTCCAGTCCCCGCCCAGCGACGACATCTGCTATGCCACCTCCAACCGGCAGCACGTGGTCAAGGAGATCGCACCGGAGTGCGACGTGGTGATCGTCGTCGGCTCGACGAACTCGTCCAACTCGGTCCGCCTGGTCGAGGTCGCCCTGGACGCCGGCGCGCGCGCCGGTCACCTCATCGACTTCGCCCACGAGATCGACGACGCCTGGCTGGCCGACGCCCGCACGGTCGGCGTGTCCTCCGGCGCGAGCGTCCCCGAGGACCTGGTCCGCGATGTGCTGGCACATCTGGCCGAGCGCGGCTTCGCCGACGTCGAAGAGATCACCACCGCCAACGAACGGCTCACCTTCTCGCTTCCGCAGGAGCTGAAGCGGGACATGAAGGCCGCCGCGGCCCGCGGCTGACACGATCCAGCGCCAGCGCGGCGGAACGCCGGGCCCGTCCCGTACGTCGA
Organism: Micromonospora sp. NPDC049662; assembly: GCF_040675055.1. Taxonomy (NCBI): domain Bacteria; kingdom Bacillati; phylum Actinomycetota; class Actinomycetes; order Micromonosporales; family Micromonosporaceae; genus Micromonospora; species Micromonospora sp. NPDC049662. Next base: position 189,101 of record NZ_JBFAOC010000005.1, on the reverse strand, counting down.
AGACGGCATGAGGACATTTCGGCTCGTCGTCCCCGCTCTGGTCGTCTGCGCGGCGCTGAGCGCCTGCGGTGAAACCGGCGGTCCCGCCACCCCCGGCGGACCGTCGGCGACGACCGGGCAGCCCGCCTCCGCGTCGCCGAGCACTCCCGCGTCGCCGAGCACCCCCGAGTCGCCCAGCACCCCCGCCCCGCCGATCAAGTCGCCGGGCGGGCCCACCGTCCCGCCGCCGGTCGGCGCCACCGAGCTCACCGGCACGATCACCGCCGGAGTGGAGCCGAACTGCGTGCTCCTCGACGGGTACCTGCTGGTGGGCGGGCCCCGGGATGTGCTGACCGCCGGTGCCCGGGTGACCGTCACCGGCCGGGTGGAGAAGGGCACGATGACCACCTGCCAGCAGGGCATCCCGTTCGTCGTCGAGAGCGCCAACCGGCGTTAGGGAAACGGCCCCCCGTCAGCGGTCGGCGTCGTTGAGCAGCTCCGGAGCCTGCGGCTGGCGCGGGGTCAGCTCGACCTGGGCGGGGGCCGCCAGCTCCTCGTCCGAGACGCCCAGCTCGGCGAGCTTGCGGGCGCTGACCAGCACCCGCGCCTCCAGCGAGCCGACCGCCCGGTTGTACGCGGTCACCGCGCCGGTCAGCGACGATCCGAGCTTGCCCACGTGGTCGCCGAGGGTGGCGAGCCGGCCGTACAGCTCCCGGGCGAGGGTGTGCACCGCCACCGCGTTGCGGGCCAGCGCCTCCTGCCGCCACGAGTAGGCCACCGTGCGCAGCAGCGCGACCAGGGTGGCCGGCGTGGCCAGCACGACGTTGCGGGCGAACGCGTGCTCCAGCAGCGTCGGATCGCGTTGGAGGGCGACGTCGAGGAACGGGTCGGCCGGGACGAACAGCACCACGAACTCGGGCGAGCTGTCGAACGCCGACCAGTACGACTTGGCGGCCAGGGCGTCGACGTGCCCGCGCAGGTGTCGGGCGTGCGCGTCGAGGTAGGTGTCCCGGCCGCGCTCGTCGCGGGCCTCCATGGCCGTCAGGTACGCGTCGAAGGGCGCCTTCGCGTCCACCACCACGGACCGGCCGCCGTGCAGGCGTACCACCAGATCCGGGCGGACGACCTGATCGTCGGTGGCGGCGGTCACCTGCTCGGAGAAGTCGCAGTGCTCCAGCATGCCGGCCGCCTCGACGATCCGGCGCAGTTGGTGCTCGCCCCAGCGGCCCCGCACCTGTGGCGCGCGCAGCGCGGCCACCAGTTGCTTGGTCTCGGTGCGCAGCTCACCGGAGACCACGTTCATCGAGCGGACCTGCTCGCGCAGCTCGGCGTACGCGTCGACGCGGTCGTGTTCCAGCTCGGCCACCCGCTGCTCGTAGCGGCGCAGGCTGTCGTGCAGCGGCGCCACGGCCCGGGCCACCGCCTCCTGGGACTGCGCCGTCGCCTCGTAGCTCAACGCCCGCATGGACTGCTCCAGCCGCCCCTCGCCCTCGCGGGTGGCCGTCAGGGTGGCGTCCAGCCGGGCGATGTCGGCCGCCGACCGGGACCGGGCCGCGTACCAACCCACCGCCCCGCCGGCACCGAGGCAGACGACCACCACCAGCAACGTCGAGACGTCCATCACCGGAGCTTGCCAGACGGGTGCGACGTGACACCCGGGGGTACGTTCGTTGACATGGAAGCTCTGCTGTGCCTGGTGGTCGTCGTCGCCGCCGTGGTGGGTGCCGGCCTGCTCGCCTACTCCCGGTCCAATGCTCAGCGGCGTGTCGCGCTCGGCGACGCCCGCGCCGAGGCGCAACGGTGGTACGAGCGCCTCGGCGGCCAGTTGATGACCCTGCAGGGTGAGGAGCCCGCCGTCCGGCAGGCGCTCGCCGACGCGGGGGAGCGCTACAACGCGGCCGGCTCGCAGTTGGAGCAGGCGCGGACGCCGAACCAGTTCGCGCTCGCCCGGGAGACCGCGCTGGAGGGGTTGGCGTACATCCGGGCGGCGCGGACGGCGCTGGGCATCGACCCCGGCCCCGAGGTGCCGGCGCTGGCCGCCGCGCGGGGCGTCGGGCAGCTCACCAAGGAGCGCGAGGTCGACGTGCAGGGCCAGACCTTCCGGGCGGGCCCGCAGCCCGGTCGGGACACGCCCTACTACTACCCGGGTGGGCGGTACCAGGGTCGGCCGGTGCCGGCCGGTTGGTACTCGACGCCGTGGTGGAAGACCGCGCTGGGCGCGGGCGCCGGCGTGCTCGGCGGCATGCTGATCGCCGACGCGCTGTTCTCGCCGGCCTTCGCCGATCCGGGGTACGGCTACGACCAGGGCTACCAGGAGGGCTTCGGCGACGGCGCCGACTACGCCGACGACCAGGGCGGCGACGCTGGTGACCAGGGCGGCGACTACGGCGACCAGGGCGGCGACTTCGGTGGTGGCGACCAGGCGGGTGACTTCGGCGGCGGCGACTATGCCGGTGGTGACTTCGGCGGCGGCGGTTTCGGTGGCGGCGACTTCGGTGGTGGTGGCGATTTCGGCGGCGGCGACTTCGGCGGTGGTGACTGGTGACGGGCGCGGAGCGCTGAGCGACATACGAAACGGGCCCCGGTCGACTCGACCGGGGCCCGTTGCCGTGCTGTCTGGTCAGCCGGTGTTGCGCATGCCGGCGGCGATGCCGTTCACGGTGGTGAGCAGCGCCCGTTCCAGGGCCGTGCCGTCGCTGGGAGCGCGTCGACCACCCGGTGCGGTGGCGACCGCCCGGCCCGCCGCGCCGGACTCCCGGTACTGGCGCAGCAGCGCCACCTGGAGGTGGTGCAGCGGCTCCAGGTAGGTGTCGCGCACGGCCAGGGTGCGCTGGAGCACCGGGGAGTTCTCCAGCAGGGCCGGCGAGGCGGTGACGGCCAACACCTCGCGCTTGGTCAGCTCGTACTCCTGCTCGATCTTCTCGAAGATCGGGTGCAGCTTCTTCGGCACCAGCGTCTCGACGTACCGACGGGCGATGCTCAGGTCGGTCTTGGTCAGCATCATCTCGACGTTCGACAGGAACGTGCGGAAGAAATGCCAGTTGCGGTGCATCTCGGCCAGCACGTCCGCCAACCCGGCCTCGCGGGCGGCGGCCAGGCCGGAGCCGACGCCGAACCAGCCCGGCACGATCTGTCGGGTCTGCGTCCACCCGAACACCCACGGGATGGCCCGCAGCCCGGACAGGCCGGCGCCGGTGTTGGGACGCTTCGCCGGCCGGGAGCCGATGTTCAGCGCGCCGAGCAGTTCGGTGGGGGTGGACGCCCAGAAGTACGCCGGCAGGTCCGGGTCCTCGACGAGCGACCGGTACGACCGGAAGGCCGACTCGGACACCACGTCCATCGTCGCGTCCCAGCGTTCCAGCATCTCGGCCGGCTGCCGGGGCGCGGTGTGCAGCAGCGTCGCCTGGAGCACCGCGGCGAGCGTCAGCTCCAGGTTCTCCCGGGCCAGCGACGGCAGCGTGTACTTGTCGGAGATGACCTCGCCCTGCTCGGTCACCTTGATCGCGCCGTCCAGCGTGCCGTACGGCTGGGCCAGGATCGCCTCGTGGGTGGGGCCACCGCCGCGCCCGACCGTACCGCCGCGACCGTGGAAGAGCCGCAGGTGTACGCCGTGCCGGGCGGCCACGTCACGCAGCGCCCGCTGGGCCCGGTGGATCGACCACTGGCTGGTGGTGATCCCCGCCTCCTTGTTGGAGTCGGAGTAGCCGAGCATGACCTCCTGCACGTCGCCACGGGCCGCGACCAGCGCCCGGTACGCGGGCAGTGACAGCAGCTCGTCGAGGATCTCGCCGCCGGCGTTCAGCTCGGCCGGGGTCTCCAACAGCGGCACGAAACCGATGCGGGCCCGGCCGCTGTGCACGTCGACCAGCCCGGCCTCGCGGGCGAGCACCACGGCGGCCAGCACGTCGTCGACGCCCAGGGTCATCGAGATGATGTACGACTCGATGACCTCCGCGCCGAACCGGTCCTGCGCCTCGCGGATCGTGCTGAACACGTCGAACGTCTTGCGGGCCGACTCGGTCAGCGGGGTGTCCAGGGTGGACAGCGGTCGCCGGCCGGTCAGCTCGTCGGCGAGCAGCTTGGTGCGCTCCAACCGGCTCAACGCCGGGTAGTCCGGCACCTCGCCGACCGCCTCGTAGAGCTGGGTGAGCACCTCGTGGTGCTTCTCGGCGTGCTCCCGGACGTCCATGGTCGCCAGGTGCAGGCCGAACGCGGACACCGTCCGGATGGTGGAGGCCAGCCGGCCGACGGCCGTGAGCTGCCCCGAGTTGCGGGCCAGCGACGCGCGCAGCAGGTCCAGGTCGGCGATCAGCTCGGCCGAGCCCCGGTAGTCCCGACCCGGCACGTGGGCCGTGCCCTGGCGCAGCCGCTGCCGGGTGTTGGCCAGCTTGGCCTTCACGCAGCGCGCCTTGAGCCGGTAGGGCTCCTCGGCGTTGACCCGGCGGAACCGGGCCGCCACCTCGGGTAGCGCGTCGAGGTCGGCGGCGAGGCTGGCGGAGAGGTCGAGCGACACCCCGCGCAGCCGGCGCGAGACCGAAACCTCGTTGATCAGGTGGTCCATCGCCTTCTCGGTGGCGGCGATGCCGTGCTCGTGCTGGATGGTCAGCACCTCGCGGGTGACCGCCGGGGTGACGAACGGGTTGCCGTCGCGGTCGCCGCCGATCCAGGTGCCGAAGCTCAGTGGGCGGGCCGTCGGCGACGTCTCCACGCCGAGGGTCCGCAGGGTGTCAGCCAGGTCGTCGAGCACCTGCGGCGCGGCCTCGGCGTACAGGTCCCGCAGGTAGTAGATGGCGTTGCGGGCCTCGTCGGTCGGGTCCGGCCGGTCCAGCCGCAGCTCGTCGGTCTGCCACATGAGGTCCAGCAGCTCGGCCAGCCGGCGGTTGGCCGGGCCCTCGTCGCTCGCGCCGTAGAGGATCGCGTTGGCGGTCTCGGTGTCCAACTCGTCGGCGATGGCCCGCAGCTTCGACAGGATCGAGCGGCGGGCCGCCTCGGTGGGGTGGGCGGTGAAGACCGGCCGGACCGCCAGCCGGCGGGCGACGGCGGCGATCTCCTCGGCCGGCACGCCGCGCTCGGCGATCATCTTGGCTGCCTGGTCGAGCCAGCCGCCCTGCACGGCGCGGCGGCGGCGCAGGTCCCGTGCGCGGTGCACCTGCTCGGTGATGTTGGCCAGGTGGAAGTAGGTGGAGAAGGCGCGGGCCAGCTTGGTCCCGGTGGTCACGTCGAGCCCGCCGAGCCGCTGGGCGGCGGCCGGGACGTCGGAGCGTACCTGGGCGCGGATCTCCTCGACGAGGTCGAGGAGCGGGCGGCCCTCCTGGCGGGCCAGGGTCTGGCCGAGGAGGGTGCCGAGCCGGCGGATGTCGGCGCGCAGCGCGGCGTCCGGGCCGTCGTGGTCGTGCTGGTCGGTCACGATGCGCTCCTTACGTGAGTACGAAGGACAGCGCTGTCCGACTCCCTGGATGGTATCCGCGTCTGGCCCTCCGGCAGGAGGGGCTCCGGGCGCGCCGCGTCGTGAGACGGAACACCCCGGAGATCACCTCAGGGTCTTGCGCGGGTGCCTGCCCGGCCTCCCCGCACCACGGTCGCGGCGAGCAGGGCCGCCAGGGCGACCACCGCCCACAGCGCCAGCCCGGTCAGGGGCCAGCCGATCGACCGTCGGTCGAAGTACACCGCCGACTTGACCAGATCGGTGGCGAGTCCGGGCACGTTCCACCGGTGCATGCCGCGCAGCCAGGTGGGCAGGAACTCCGGGGCGTAGATGCCGCCGGAACCCGGATTGCCGAGCACCACCAGCAGCAGGATCACCAGTCCGGTGCCGAGTACGCCCAACCAGCCCTGCACGGCGGCGGCCACCATCGCGGCGGCGAAGGCGGCGAGCATGCCGGTGCCGGCGACGGCCGGCAGGTCGTGGTGCCAGACGTCCAGCACCGGGCCGACGATCACCGCGCCGGCGATGCCGAGCACGACGCTGTAGACGGCGAGCGCGCCGATCCGTACGCCCGCGCGGCGCAGGGTGCGCGGCGTGGTGCCGACGGAGATGCCGAGCGCGGTCGAGGCCAGGTACCCGCCGAGGACGCACCCGATCGCCAGGTAGAACGGGACCAGACCGCGCGGGTCGGTGTCGGCGACCGGCACCTCGTCGGCCACCCGCAGTGGCATCCGGGCCTGTTCGGCGGCGGCGGTGAGGACCTGCACGACGACCTCGGTGGCGGCCGGCGCGCTGGCGCTGGCGGTGGTCAGGACGAACCCGCCGTCGGGGGTGGAGCCGAGTACCCCGTACACCTCGCGGCTGGTCAGACCGTCGTCGGCGGCGCCCGGGTCGGCGTACTCGATGGCCTTGATCGTGTTGGTCCGGTCGCGAACGGCGGTCAGGACCGTTCGTGCGGCCTGGTCGCCGCTCGCCACGCCGACCGGCACGTCGCGGGGGTGGGGTTGGTGCAGGGCGCCGACGTACGCGGCGATGAACGCGACGGCCAGCGCCAGGGTGCCGAGCAGCAGTCCGGCGGTACGAGGGATCTGGTCGCGTATCCGGACCTCCGGCGACTCGTCCACCAGGCCAGCCTAGGGTGCGGTTTGTCCTGCTTGGGGCTTTTCCGCCGGTGGGCGTCCGATCCTGACCGCCATCCGGCGCAGACGAGCAATTTTCTTCAAGACCTGTTCAAGGTGTCACGGCGACGATGGTTCTCGTCGGTCCGGAGGTCCCCTGCCCAGGGTGGCCGACCCGGAGCCCGCGGGCCTGTTCGGGGAGGCCCGAAGCCCGGTGCGGACCCGCGCCCAGGGAGGTGCCGTACGCCCCCAGGTACGGCACCTCCACCGCGTCCGGTGTCAGGCGGTGACGCTCGGGTCCGACCCGGCGGGGGCGAGCAGTCGACGCAGGCGCGCGGGTGGATGACCCACCTGCTCGCGGACCACCCGGGTCAGGTGCGCCTGGTCGGCGAAGCCGTACTCGGTGGCGAGCGCGCCCAGCGGACGGCCGTCGGGCTCGGCGAGGGTGTCCAGTACGGCGCGCACCCGAAGGCGGTTGCGGTAGGCGGTCAGGCTGCTGCCGGTCACCCGCTGGAACACCCGGCTGAGGTGGTGCGGTGAGCTGCCCACCTCCCGGGCCACCTCGCCCAGGCCGAGGGTGAAGCCGGAGTGGGCCAGCACCTCGCGCGCCCGGTCGGCGAGCCGCCGGTGCGCGGCCAGCGTCGCCGGCCGTCGGCGGACGGCCCGCTCGACCTCGGCGTCCACCTCGTCGGCGGCGAGGTCGCTGTGGTGCAGCAGGCGGGCCAGGAACCGCTGGAGCCGTTCGGCCATCTCGAACCGGTCGAGCCCGCGCCGGAACTCGGCCACCAGCAGCCGGTGCGCCAGGTCCAGCGTGGCGTCCGAGGTGCCCGCCCAACCGCTCCGGTCCATCCAGCGCTGGGCGTCCGGCCGGTCCGCCAGCACCGACGGATCGATCTCCAGGCAGGTGTACGAGTCGCCGCAGCCGAACGGATGCGCCACGGCCATGTCGTCCCCGGGCCGGGTGAGCAGCACCGAGGTGGCGTCGGAGAGCTCGACCCGCCCGTTGAGCCGACGCCGGTACGCCCCGGACCGGCCCAGCATGATCTTGTGACGGTCCTGGGTGACGGTCTCCGTCCACCCGTGGTTCTCGACGATGCAGCGCACCTGGTAGATCAGCATCCCGTCCGGGTGCCCGAGCACCCGCCAACGGGCCGGGGTGGTGTGCCGACGCGGATCACTACCGAATCCCTCAGCGGGCACAGCTTCCCCCGACTCCCGACCTGCTCGGCACCGCACGGCGTTCCGTGACCGTCACGGCCTCAGCTCTTGACCACAGCTCTCGACCACGGCTCTCGGCCCTAGCTCTCGACCTCAGCTCTCGACCACGGCGAAGGCGCGGACCGGGAAGGTGCCCATCCCGGCCACCATCGGCGGCGCCGCGGTGAACCGGAACCCGGTCGGCGGCAGCGCGCCCAGGCCGGTCAGGTGCTCCACGACCGGGATGCCGGCGGCGAGCAGGACGCTGTGCGCGGGGCGTACGCCGTTCGCCGCCGGGCTCATGTCGTCGATGTTGATCGAGTCGATGCCGACCAGGGCCGCGCCCGCGTCGGCCAGTGCCCGCGCGCCGTCCTCGCTCAGGTACGGCGCCTCCGGCGCGGCGTACCGCTCGGCGCCGAAGTGCGCGTCCCACCCGGTGTGCAGCAGCACCGCACGCCCGGCCACCTCGTACGGTGCCAGCAGCAGCCGATCCACGGCTCGGGTGTCGGCCGGTACCCGGACCACCACCCCGGGCAGGTCGGCGAGGCGGTCCAACGACACCCCGGTCAGATCCTCGCGACCGGCCCAGCGGTGGGCGGGGGTGTCCACGTACGTGCCGGTGTTGGCGATCATGTCGATCCGGGCCACGTGGAACTCGGTGCCCGGCGCGTACCGCTCCCGGGACGCCGCGTACGTCAGCCAGTCGGTGACCCGCGGACCCGGCCACCCGGGCAGGGTGGTCATCCCGTCGCTGATGACGTGGCTCAACTCCACCAGCCGGCGACCGCCGCCGGTCGGGGCGACGGCGCGGCCACCCTTGTGCGGTTCCTCGATGATCGTTTTCGCGCTGATCCGGACCTCGGCGACCATGAGCAGCCCGAGATGCCGGACGAAGAGCGCGGCCAGATCGTCATCGGTGATCTCCGGCCCAGGGATGTCCAGCCGGAACCCCTCGGTCCGCAGCCCGCCTCCGTTGGCGAAGCTGACCTCCGCGTCGAACTGCGCCCGCCACTGCTCACCCATCCCCGCACTCGACCACGGCGTCCCGCCCCGGTCAAGATCCGCGCGGACTCGCGCTGTACGCATCGGCTCGCGCTGTACGCATCGGCTCGCGCTGTAGCGCATGCGCACGCGGCAAGTCTGCGGGCGCGGGGCAAGATCGCGGGCGCCGGGCAAGATCCGCGCAACTTCCCCGTTATTGCTGTCTCCGACGCGTCTGAAGCAGCAGTATCCCCGAAGTTGTGAGGATCTTGGGCGCGGGGCGCGGGGCGCGGGGCGCGGGGCGCGGGGCGCGGGGCGCGAGGCGCGAGGCGCGAGGCGCGGGGCACGAGGCGGAGCGGGGCGCGGGGCGGAGCGGGGCACGAGGGCACGGGGCACGAGGGCGCGAGGGCGGGCGACGCGAGGGCGTGGGACCTGGGCGGAACGGGGTGGGTGTCGGTGGACGGGGATAGGCTTGTGGGGTGCGCACCCCCCGTCCGACTGGGCGAGGGGCCCGCCGTCGTGTGCGTCGACTCCCCTGGAAGGACTCCCTTGCTCACCGGTCTGTTCTCCGCCGCCCTGGCCGACCCCGGGCTGGCCCGGGCGCGTGACCTGGCGCGCTCCGGTGCCGCCCAGGTCGATGGCCTCGACATCACCGCTCCTGCCGCGCTGCGCCCGTTCGCCGTCGCGGCCGTCGCCGCGGACACCGGCGGGGCCGGGCGACCCGTGCTGGCCGTGACCGCCACCACCCGCGAGGCCGACGACCTGGCCGCCGCGCTCGGCGGGCTGCTGCCGCCGGAGCAGGTGGTGGTCTTCCCCTCCTGGGAGACGCTGCCGCACGAACGGCTCTCCCCCCGATCGGACACGGTGGGCCGACGGCTGGCCGTGCTGCGCCGCCTCGCGCACCCCGAGTCGGCCGACGCGCACGGCCGGACGGGTCCCCTGCGGGTGGTGGTCGCCCCGGTCCGGTCGCTGCTGCAACCGCAGCTCAAGGGCCTCGGTGACCTGGAACCGGTGCAGCTCGCGGCCGGCGAGGAAGCGGACCTTGAGGTGGTCGCCCGCCGACTCACCGACATGGCGTACGCCCGGGTCGACCTGGTCACCAAACGCGGCGAGTTCGCGGTGCGCGGCGGCATCCTGGACGTGTTCCCGCCCACCGACGAGCACCCGTCCCGGGTCGAGTTCTGGGGCGACGAGGTGGAGGAGATCCGCACCTTCGCGGTCGCCGACCAGCGCACCATCGAGCAGGTGCCGCTGCTGTGGGCGCCGCCCTGTCGGGAGCTGCTGCTGACCCCAACAGTGCGCGAGCGGGCCGCCGCGCTCGCCGAGCAGCACCCCGAGCTGGCCGAGATCCTGGACAAGCTGGCCGAGGGTATCCCGGTGGAGGGGATGGAGTCGCTGGCCCCGGTGCTGGTCGGCCCCGACTCGCTGGAGCTGCTGCTGGACGCGATGCCGGCCGGCACCCACGTCCTGCTGTGCGACCCGGAGCGCATTCGCACGAGGGCGCACGATCTGGTGCGTACCTCTGAGGAGTTTTTGCAGGCCTCCTGGGCCGCCGCCGCGGTCGGCGGCCAGGCCCCGGTGGACGTCGGCGCCGCCGCCTTCCGCACCCTGGCCGAGGTACGCGCCACCGCCGGCACGCTCCGCCAGCCCTGGTGGACGCTGTCCCCGTTCGGATTGGTCGAGGCGGAGACCGCCGAGGCGCGGCAGCCCTGGGAGGACGCGCCCGAGCAGGCCAGCGTCACCCCGGACGACGCCATCGCGGTGACCCTCGCCGCCCAGCCCGCCCCGCTCTACCACGGCGAGACCGCGCGGGTCGTCGACGACCTCAAGCGCTGGGCCGGCGAGGGCTGGTCGATCGCGCTGGTCTTTGAGGGGCACGGCCCCGCCCAGCGTGCCGTGGAGGTCCTGCGCGACGCGGGCCTGGGCGCGCGGCTCACCGAGGAGGTGCCCACCGCACCCGCCCCCGGCGACCTGGTCGTCACCTGTGGCGCGCTGACCAGCGGATTCGTCGACGAGGCGTCCCGTTTCGTGCTGCTGACCGGTAACGACGTGACCGGTGGCCGGGGCACCTCGACGCGGGACATGCGCAAGATGCCGAGCCGCCGGCGCAACACGATCGACCCGCTGGAGCTCAAGGCCGGCGACTACGTGGTGCACGAGCAGCACGGCATCGGTCGGTACGTCGAGCTGGTGCAGCGCACCGTCAACGGCGCCAGCAGGGAATACCTGGTCATCGAGTACGCGGCCAGCAAGCGCGGCCAGCCCGGCGACCGGCTGTTCGTCCCCACCGACCAGCTCGACCAGCTCTCCCGTTACGTGGGCGGTGAGCAGCCGGCCCTGCACAAGATGGGCGGCTCGGACTGGCAGAAGTCCAAGGCCCGTGCCCGCAAGGCGGTCCGGGAGATCGCCGCGCAGCTCATCCAGCTCTACGCCGCTCGCAAGGCGTCCAAGGGCCACTCGTTCGGCCCGGACACCCCGTGGCAGCGCGAGTTGGAGGACGCCTTCCCGTGGCAGGAGACGCCCGACCAGCTCGCCGCGATCGACGAGGTCAAGCGGGACATGGAGCAGACCGTCCCGATGGACCGGTTGATCTGTGGCGACGTCGGCTACGGCAAGACCGAGATCGCGGTGCGGGCGGCGTTCAAGGCCGTGCAGGACGGTAAGCAGGTGGCGGTGCTCGTGCCGACGACCCTGCTGGTGCAGCAGCACTACAACACGTTCGCCGAGCGGATGAGCCAGTTCCCGGTGCAGATCCGGCAGCTGTCGAGGTTCCAGACCGCCAAGGAGACCGAGCGGACGCTGGAGATGGTCGCCGACGGCACCGTCGACATCGTCATCGGCACGCACCGGCTCCTGCAGACGGCGACGCGGTTCAAGCAGCTCGGGCTGGTGATCGTCGACGAGGAGCAGCGTTTCGGTGTCGAGCACAAGGAGCACCTGAAGACGCTGCGCGCCTCGGTGGACGTGCTCAGCATGTCGGCCACCCCGATCCCGCGCACCCTGGAGATGGCGATCACCGGCATCCGGGAGATGTCCACCATCGCCACCCCGCCGGAGGAGCGGCACCCGGTGCTCACCTTCGTGGGCGCGCAGGACGACCGGCAGGTCGCCGCGTCCATCCACCGCGAGCTGCTGCGCGACGGGCAGGTCTTCTACCTGCACAACCGGGTCGAGTCGATCGACCGGGCGGCGCGGCGGCTGCGCGAGCTGGTGCCCGAGGCGCGGGTGGCCGTGGCGCACGGGCAGATGGGCGAGGAGGCCCTGGAGAAGGTCATGGTCGGCTTCTGGGAGAAGGAGTTCGACGTCCTGGTCTGCACGACCATCGTGGAGTCGGGCATCGACATCCCGAACGCCAACACCCTGATCGTCGAGCGGGCCGACCTGCTCGGGCTGGCCCAGCTGCACCAGATCCGGGGTCGGGTCGGCCGGGGCCGGGAGCGGGCGTACGCGTACTTCCTCTACCCGCCGGAGAAGCCGCTCACCGAGCACGCCCACGAGCGGCTGGCCACCATCGCGCAGCACACCGAGCTGGGCGCCGGCATGTACGTCGCGATGAAGGACCTGGAGATCCGGGGTGCCGGCAACCTGCTCGGCGGTGAGCAGTCCGGGCACATCGAGGGCGTCGGCTTCGACCTGTACGTGCGGATGGTCGGCGAGGCGGTCTCCGCGTTCAAGGGCGAGCGCCAGGAGGAGGAGACCGACGTCAAGATCGACCTGCCGGTCGACGCGCACCTGCCGCACGACTACGTGGGCGTGGAACGCCTGCGCCTGGAGATGTACCGCAAGCTCGCCGAGGCGCGCGACGAGGACCGCCTGCGCGAGGTCGTCGCCGAGATGACCGACCGGTACGGCGAGCCGCCCGCCCCCGTGCAGAACCTGGTGGCGGTGGCCCGGTTCCGCCTGCTGGCCCGCCGGTACGGCCTGTCCGACGTGACCATGCAGGGCAAGCACATCCGGTTCGGGCCGCTGCCGCTGCCGGACTCGAAGCAGATGCGGCTCAAGCGCTACCACCCGGACGCGGTCTACAAGCAGGCCACCGACCAGGTCAGCGTGCCCCGGCCGAGCACCCGTCGGATCGGTGGCGAACCGCTGCGCGACCAGGCGTTGCTCGAATGGTGTGCGCAACTGCTCGCCGACGTCCTGGGCGCCCCCGCGCCGCTCGCCGCCGCGCCCGCGTGACGGTCCCGTACGCGGGCGAGGCGCGTACGCGAGCCGGGTTGTGGCCGCGACGTCGGCGCGGTGAGGTGGGGGCCGTCACAGCGTGGGAGAGGGCATGAGAGAGTGACCGGTATGCGTGCTCGCCGTGTGATCGTCGCCGCCAGCGTCGCGGCCCTGGCTGCCCTCTCCCTCGCTGCCTGCGGCAGATCCGCGCCGAGCGTCGCCGCCTATGTCGGTGACACCACCTACTCGGTGGACCGGGTCGACACCCTCTTCGCGGAGGCGCAGGCGAAGTACGAGACGAACGCCCGAGCGGCGTTCGCGCAGCAGAACGGCCCGTCGGCAACTCCCTCGCCCGATCAGCTGCGTTTCAAGGCGACCCGGCAGGACATGCTCAACCTGCTCGTCGGCCTCGACCTCGCCAAGCGAGTGGTCGCGGAGAAGAACATCACGGTCAAGGACCAGATCAAGGCCGACGAGTTGGGTCAGAGCCTCCAGGTCCCCGGCTCCGAGTACGCGAAGCTCGCGGCCGACTGGTACAACCACTTCTCCGCCCTGCAGGCGGGTCTGCCGCCGGCCGAGTTGACCGACGACGAGCGTTCGGCAATCTACGACGCTCTGGTGAAGAGCGGGGTCGCTTCCGCCGGTTGGTCCGTCGAGGAGCAGCGCGAGCGGTTCGGGGCACCGGAGATCGCTCCGCAGGTGAACGCGGTGGTGGCGCTCAGCACGGCCTTCAAGGAAGAGGTCAAGCGGGAGGACGTCACCGTCAATCCGCGCTACTCGTCGTTGGAGATTCCGGCCCTGTTCCAGGTGCCGAACCAGGGCACTGCTCTGTACGACCTGCCCTACCTGGACCGGGCCAGCAGCACGGTCACCGACGTCTCCACCCCGGACGTGTCGCCGTCGCCGTCGAGCCCCAACCCGGACGCCGAGGGTACGGCCAGCTGAGCATGACGGCACGGATCGTCCTGCTGGTCACCTCGCCCCGGCTGCCGGCCGGCCTGCTGACCTCGGCGGCCTGGGACGTCGTACGCCAGCATCCGGTGCTGACCGGCGCGGAGAGCGAGTTGACCACGGCCGTGCGGCAGGCGGGCGCCGAGGTGACCGTCGTGGCCGGCCCGGCCACGCAGGCGTTGCTGGACATGGTCGCGGCGCACGGTACGGCGGTCTGGCTGGCCGGACCGGCCGGGGACGAGTCGTTGGCAAGGGAGTTGGGTCTGCGGCTGGCCCGGGAGCCGGGGCTCGCCGAGATGGAGCTGATGTACGGCTCGTGGGATCCGCCGGGGGCACGGCTGCTCGACGCGGTGGCCGTGCTGGACCGGCTGGCCTCGCCGGGCGGTGACCCGTGGAAGCGGGCGCAGACGCACCGTAGCCTCGCGGGTTACCTGCTGGAGGAGAGCTACGAGGCGTACGACGCGATCAGCGCCGACGACACCGACGCGCTCCGCGAGGAGTTGGGCGACGTGCTGCTCCAGGTGGTGCTGCACGCGCGGCTCGCCGAGGAGCTGCCCGAGGGTGAGCGGTGGAACATCGACGACGTGGCCGGTGGCCTGGTCGACAAGATGATCCGGCGCAATCCGCACGTCTTCGCCGGTGCGGAGGCGGGCACGCTGGAGGAGATCACCGCCAACTGGGAGCGGATCAAGCGGGTCGAGAAGGCGCGCGACTCGGTGTTGGACGGCGTGGCGTTCAGCCAACCCGCCCTGTCCCTGGCCGCGCAGATCCTCGACCGCGCCGCCCGCGCCAACCTGACCGTCGAAACCCCGTCCCCCGACACGGGGCTGGACGAGGAGGAGCGCCTAGGCGCCACCCTCCTGACCCTGGTCTCAGAAGCCCGCAGGGCCAACCTCGACCCAGAGGCAGCCCTGCGCCGCGCGACCCTGACCCACGCCGAATCCATCCGCGCCGCCGAACGAGGTTGATCAAGAGGTTCGCGTCAGGATCCGGCTCGTATCTGACGCGAACCTCTTGATCAACACGGCTGGGTGCGGGGTGGTCGGTAGGGTTGTCCGGTGGAAGCGTTTGGGGTACTGGCTGAGCGGGTTGTCGAGGCATTGCTGGAGGCGCGGCCGGGGGTTGCCACCTCGGCTGGCGATCATCGGTTCGACGATCGGCTTCCTGACCTGTCCGCCGACGCGTTAGCCGCCGACCGGGTGATGCTCACCGACGCGGCGAACGCACTCTCCGAACTGGACCCGGACGCGCTCGACGTCGACGAGCAGGTCGACCACGCGCTGCTCACCTCCTTCGTCGACCGGGAGCTGTTCGAGCTCACCGAGATCCGGTCGCACGAGTGGGACCCCCTGTTCCACAACCCCGGCCCGCTGCTGCACCCCCTGCTGGCCCGCCCGTACGCCCCGGCCGAGGTGCGCCTGACCCAGCTCGTCGGTCGGCTCGCCGCCGTACCGGATGCCCTCGCCACCGCACGCGCGACGCTGCGGGACATGCCGCGGATCCACGCGGAGACGGCGGTCGGGCAGTTCACCGGCACGGCCGCGCTCATCCGTGACGAGCTACCGGGCCTGATCGCGCAGGTGCCGGGCGGCTTCGAGCGGGTCGAGTCGGCGGCGACCGCCGCGATCGCCGCGCTGGACGAGTTCGTCGCCTGGCTGCGGGTCCGGTTGGCCGCCGACGCCGGGCCCGGCCGCGACCCGCGCCTGGGCCGCCGCCGCTGGGAGGCGCGGCTCTGGCACACCCTCGACACCGAGCTGGGGGCCGCCGAGATCCAGCGCCGGGCCTGGGCCAACCTGGACCGGGTCACCGAGGAGATCCGCGCGGCGGCCGTCGAGCTGGTCGGTGGTCCGGCCGACGACGAGACGGTACGCCGGGCGCTGGACCTGTTGGCCGCCGAGCACCCGGACGACTCGACGATCGTCGAGCTGGCCGGTGTGACCCTGGACGAGGCGACCGATTTCGTCCGGCTGCACGACCTGGTCACCCTGGTCGACGACCGGTGCGTGATCCAGGAGATGCCGGAGTTCGCGCGGGGCGTCGCGGTGGCGTACTGCGACTCGCCCGGCCCGTTGGAGACCGCGGCGGTGCCGACGTTCTACTGCATCGCGCCCACCCCGGCGGACTGGTCGGCGCAGCGTGTCGACTCCTTCTACCGCGAGTACAACGATCACATGGTTCGTAACCTGACCGTGCACGAGGCGATGCCCGGCCACTTCCTCCAGCTCGCCCACGCCCGGCGGCACGTCGGCGGCACGCGGGTGCGGGCGTTGGCCCGCTCCGGCCCGTTCGTCGAAGGCTGGGCCGTGTACGCCGAGGAGCTGATGGCCGGTCTCGGCTTCGGCGGTCTGCCGGTGCGGATGCAGCAGCTCAAGATGCAGCTCCGCATGACCATCAACGCGCTGCTCGACCAGTTGGTGCACGCCGAGGAGCTGCCCGAGGCCGAGGCCATGGCGTTGATGACCGGTCGTGGCTTCCAGGAGGAGGGGGAGGCCGCCGGCAAGTGGCGCCGGTCCCTGCTCACCTCGACGCAGCTCTCCACGTACTTCGTCGGGTACAGCGAGGTGGCCGAGATCGCCGCCGCCCGCCCGGAGGGGGTGTCGGCGCGCGACTGGCACGACGCGATGCTCGCCCACGACTGCCCGCCGCCGCGCCACCTGCGCGCCCTGCTCGGCGTCTGACGCCCGCCGGGCCGTCGGACGGTCACCCGTCGCGCCGGCACAGCCAGCAGGAGCCGGGGGTACGACGTCAGGAGCCGCCGGGGCGGTTGTCGACGACGCCTGCTCCGGCGGGCGGGTCGAACGCGTCCTTCTCGACCGACTCGGAGTAGTCGCTCAACGCCAGCTCCATTGGTTTGCCGTCGACCGAGCCGAGGAAGCTGCCGAGCACACCCTCGGTGGTCACGCAGGCGCTGAAGTCGCCGTCCGAGCGCTGTACCTCGACGCAGGCGGCGTGGTGCCCGGCGACGGTGGTGTCGCTCTGCTTGATCACTGCCTGCGGGTCGAGGGCGGCGGCGGTCAGCAGGCCGACCACCACGGGCGGGGTGACGAGACCCTGCTGGTTCGCCTCGTCGAACAGCGCCACCGTGGGCTTGCTGCCGGGGGTGGGTGGCGCGACGAGTGTGCACGCCATCCGACCGCCGGTCGCTGTGCAGCGGGTGACGGCGTCGGGGGTGACGGTGAGCCGCCCACCCGGGTAGGTGTAGGCGGAGCGGGCCGGGTCCTGCGCCTGGACGATCGCGGCGGTCTGGCCGCCGGGCAGTTGGTAGTCGGCCGTGTAGGTCAACTCCAGTGCCCGGTCGAGGCGTGCGGCGAGGTCGTTGACGAGATCCGAGCGACCCATGGCGCTGCCGGCGTCCTCGAATGTCTGACAGCCGGTGACCGTGAGCGACGCGATGACCGACACGGCGAGCATGCGGAGGGTGGTCGTGGCGGCGGGCATGGCGACCAGCCTGGTGGATCTAGTCCGCGCAGCGCAAACCCGTTGCCGGTTGACGCCCGGAAATACGGGAATGTCCGTCACTGCGGGGCGACTCGGGTGTGCGGGCGACGCCGTGCCCGATCTCGTCGCCCGATACGCTGCGTTCAACACCTGCCTCAGCCGCACCGTCGCGGCCCACCCACGGACCGGATCACAACAACGAGGAGCGACTCAGTGGCAACCATCGAGGGAATCGTCGCGCGGGAGATTCTCGACTCGCGGGGCAACCCGACGGTCGAGGTCGAGATCGGCCTGGACGACGGCACGGTGGCCCGCGCCGCGGTGCCCTCCGGCGCCTCCACCGGCGCGTTCGAGGCGATCGAGCTGCGCGACGGTGACGCCGACCGTTACCAGGGCAAGGGCGTGGAGAAGGCGGTCTCCAACGTCGAAGACAAGATCGTCGACCAGCTCATCGGCTACGAGGCCAGCGAGCAGCGGCTCATCGACCAGAAGATGCTCGACATCGACGGCACCGACAGCAAGTCGGAGCTGGGCGCGAACGCCATCCTCGGGGTCTCCCTCGCGGTGGCGAAGGCCGCCGCCAGCAGCGCCGAGCTGAGCCTCTTCCGCTACCTGGGCGGCCCGAACGCGCACCTGCTGCCGGTGCCGATGATGAACATCCTCAACGGTGGCGCGCACGCCGACTCCAACGTCGACGTCCAGGAGTTCATGATCGCGCCGATCGGCGCGCCCACCTTCCGCGAGGCGCTGCGCTCCGGCGCGGAGGTCTACCACGCGCTGAAGTCGGTGCTCAAGAAGAAGGGCCTGTCGACCGGGCTCGGTGACGAGGGTGGCTTCGCGCCGAACCTGCCCACCAACGCGGCTGCCCTGGACCTGATCGCCGAGGCGGTCGAGAAGGCCGGCTACCGGCTCGGCACCGACATCGTGTTCGCGCTCGACGTGGCGGCCACCGAGTTCTTCGAGAACGGCACCTACACCTTCGAGGGCGCCGCGAAGTCCGCCGAGGACATGAGCACCTACTACACCAAGCTCGCCGACGAGTACCCGATCGTGTCGATCGAGGACCCGCTGGCCGAGGACGACTGGTCCGGCTGGCAGACGCTGACCGCGTCGATCGGCGACCGGGTGCAGATCGTCGGTGACGACCTGTTCGTGACCAACCCGCAGCGCATCGCCCGTGGCATCGCGGAGAAGGCCGCCAACGCCGTCCTCGTGAAGGTCAACCAGATCGGTTCGCTGACCGAGACCCTGGACGCGGTGGACCTGGCCCACCGGGCCGGCTTCAAGTGCATGATGAGCCACCGCTCCGGCGAGACCGAGGACACCACCATCGCCGACCTGGCGGTCGCCACCGGCTGTGGTCAGATCAAGACCGGCGCTCCGGCCCGCTCGGACCGGGTCGCCAAGTACAACCAGCTGCTCCGGATCGAGGAGGAGCTGGCCGACGCGGCGCGCTACGCGGGCGCGGGTGCTTTCCCGCGTTACCGTTCGGCCTGAGTGGGGTTGCCGGGAGGCCCCAGGTGGGGCCTCCCGGCGCACGTACGCGACAGACGTAGCCTCGGGGGAGGGGTGTGACGATGCAGCGCCGCACACCGGGTGGTCAACGGCCCGCCCGCCGACCGGGTCAGGCTGGCCGGCCGGGTGCCGGGCGGGCCGCCCGCGGGTCGCTCCGGGACGCCGGCGTACGCGCCGAAACACGCGGCGCCGCCGGTCGCGCCCCGGGCACGGTCCGGGGCGCCGAGGGCGGACGCTCCGCGAGTCGTCCGGCCGCCGCCCGGCGTACCGCCGCCGGTGGCGGTGCCGTCAAGCGGCTCGCCGCACCCCATCCCCGTCGCTTCACCGGGCGGGCCACCGTCCTGTTCGCGGTGCTGATCGCGCTCGCCCTGGCGTACACCTACCCGGTGCGGGTCTACCTCGACCAGCAGGCCGACATCGAACGGATGGAGGCCGCGCAGACGGCGCAGGAAAAGGAGATCGCCCGACTCGCCGCCGAGGCCGCCAAGTGGCAGGACGACGAGTTCATCGAGACCAAGGCCCGGGAGCGGTTCTTCATGGGCCGGCCGGGCGAGAAGATGATGGTGGTCATGAACGACGCCGAGGGCGCGGCCCGCGACGCCGGCAAGCCGACCGGTTCGGGTGCCCCGGCAGGGCCTTCGACCTGGTACGACACCCTCTGGTCGAGCGT
Source organism: Micromonospora sp. NPDC049662 (assembly GCF_040675055.1). Taxonomy (NCBI): domain Bacteria; kingdom Bacillati; phylum Actinomycetota; class Actinomycetes; order Micromonosporales; family Micromonosporaceae; genus Micromonospora; species Micromonospora sp. NPDC049662. The sequence goes on along the minus strand of NZ_JBFAOC010000005.1, from coordinate 169,666 downwards.
GCGCGCGGCGGACAGCCAGCAGCCGGGCAAGTGATCCACCGACCAGCACACCAGGAGAGACGAGCACCGTGACTGTCGTACCCCCGTCGGAGCCGGCGGCGGATTCCGTACCCCTGCCGCAGCGGGAACCGGCGACCGAGGCCGACCTGGCCGCGGTGGCCGCGCAGCTCGGCCGCCCGCCCCGAGGCACCCGGGCGGTGGCCCACCGCTGCCCGTGCGGCCTGCCCGACGTGGTGGAGACGACGCCCCGCCTCGCCGACGGCACCCCGTTCCCGACGTTGTTCTACCTGACCTGCCCCCGAGCCACCGCGGCGTGCAGCCGGCTGGAGTCGGCGGGGCTGATGCGGGAGATGGCCGACCGGTTGACGACCGATCCGGAGCTGGCCGCCCACTACCGGGCGGCGCACGAGGATTACCTCGCCCGCCGGGACGCGATCGGTGAGGTGCCGGAGATCGCCGGCATCTCGGCCGGTGGGATGCCGGGCCGGGTGAAGTGCCTGCACGTGCACCTCGGCCACGCCCTGGGCGCCGGCCCCGGCGTGAACCCGTTCGGCGACGAGACGTTGGCGCTGGTCGAGCCCTGGTGGACGGCGGGGCCGTGCGTGGACGTGCCCGACAGCGAATGACCACCCAGGCCGAGGGGCAGATCCTGCTGCGGCGTGCCCGCACCGGGGACGTGCGGGGTATCCGTCGGCTGGTCGACACGTACACCAACGACCGGCGGCTGCTGAGCAAGGCCACCGTGACCCTGTACGAGCACGTGCAGGAGTTCCGGGTCGCGGTCCGGGCCGACGACGGCGTCGTGGTGGGCTGCGGGGCGCTGCACGTGATGTGGGAGGACCTGGCCGAGATCCGTACGGTGGCCGTGGATCCGTCCTGTCGAGGTCAGCACATCGGGCACCGGCTGGTCGGCGAGCTGATCGCCGCGGCCCGGGAGCTGGGTGTGGCACGGATCTTCGTGCTGACCTTCGAGACCCAGTTCTTCGGCTCGTTCGGTTTCCGCGAGATCGACGGCGCGCCGGTGCCGCAGCGGGTCTACGAGCAGCTGCTGCGCTCGTACGACGAGGGTGTCGCGGAATTCCTGGACCTGGAGCGGGTCAAGCCCAACACGTTGGGCAACACCCGGATGCTGCTGCGGTTGTAGTCACCGTTCGACGTCGAGCTGTCGGGCGCCGACCGCTCGGTTGAGCGTGATGCCGGTGAGTCATCAAGATGACCCAGAGGCATCACGCTCATCGGAGACGGGCTCCCCGGCGTCGGTGGCGGGCTGTCGTAGGGTTGCCGGGTGACGACGCGTGTGGCGGCCATCGACTGCGGGACCAACTCGATCCGACTGCTGGTCGCCGACCTGCCGGAGGAGTCGGCCGGGCCGCAGGCCCCGCTGACCGACGTGACCCGGCGGATGGAGATCGTCCGGCTGGGTCAGGGGGTGGACCGGACCGGCCGGCTCGCCCCGGAGGCGATCGAGCGGACCCGGGTGGCGCTCGCGTCGTACGCCGCCGACATCGAGAAGTTGGGCGCCCAGCGGGTGCGCATGTGCGCGACCTCCGCCTCGCGGGACGCTGCCAACGCCGCCGACTTCACCGAGATGGTGCGGCAGACCCTCGGCGTCGCGCCCGAGGTGGTGAGCGGCGACGAGGAGGCCCGGCTGTCGTTCACGGGGGCGGTGCGCGGGCTGCCGGCCGACGCCGAGGAGCCGTTCCTCGTCGTCGACATCGGCGGCGGCTCGACCGAGTTCGTGGTCGGTGACCGGGCCGGTGTGCGGTCGGCCATCTCGGTGGACATCGGCTGCGTCCGGATGACCGAACGGCACCTGGCGGGTGACCCGCCGACGCCGGAGCAGGTCGCGGCGGCGGAGGCCGACGTCGCCGCCGTCGTGGACCGGGCGCTCGCGGCGGTGCCCGGCCGCGAGGCGGCCACCCTCATCGGCCTCGCCGGTTCGGTCACCACCGTGGTCGCCATCGCTCAGAACCTTCAGGGGTACGACCCGGAGCGCATCCACCACGCCCGGGTGTCGTACGAGGCGGTGGCGCGGGTGACTGCGGACCTGCTGGAGCGGACCAGCGCGCAGCGGCTGGAGATCCCGGTGATGCATCCGGGACGGGCCGACGTGATCGGTGCGGGGGCGCTGGTGCTGCGCGTGATCATGGAGCGGGCCGGCATGCCCTCGGTGGTGGCGTCCGAGCACGACATCCTCGACGGCATCGCCTGGAGCCTCCAACCCGTCTGATGCTGATCGACACCCACACATCGGCGAGTCGTTGACGCTACTTCGCATTGCACACTAGTGTGCAATGCGTGGACACCACACAATTGTTGAAGGGCGTGCTCGATCTGGCCGTCCTGGCCGTCCTGCGCGAAGAGGACGGTTACGGCTACGACATCCTGCGCCGGCTCCGCGAGGCCGGCCTGGAGGAGATCGGCGACGCCTCGGTCTACGGCACCCTGCGCCGTCTCTTCGCCGCCGGCCTGCTCACCACCTACGTCGTGCCGAGCGAGACCGGGCCGCACCGCAAGTACTACTCGCTCAACGCCGCCGGGCGTGACCAGTTGACCCGCTCCGGCAAGCTCTGGCGCTCGTTCGCCACCACCATGGACACGCTGCTCGACGATCGGGGGCTGGCGGCATGACCGTCATGGAGCAGGAGATCACCGACTACGTGGCGCGGGTCCGGGCCGCACTGGCCGACCTGCCGCCGGATCGCCGCACCGAGCTGACCGAGGACCTCGCCGACCACCTCACGGAGGTCGCCGCCGAGGCCGAGGGCACCCTCGTCGAGCGGCTGGGCGAGCCGGAGGCGTACGCCGCCGAGCTGCGCGCCGCTGCCGGCGTCGGTGTCGGCGGCGGTCGCAACCTGGACCACCGGGTCGCCGCCGCCGTGGTCCGGGTCCGCAGCCGGCTGCGCGCGCTCGACTCCCGGCTCGGCCCACCCCTGGGGTACGCGACGGCGAGCGAATTCCTCCGTCTGCTGCGCCCCGCCTGGTGGGTGCTGCGCGGCTACCTGGCGGCCATGCTGCTCACCGTGATCAGCACCGGCGGCAGCTTCGGGGTGCTGCCCCGCTTCGGTGGGGAGTTGCTCGCCGGTCTGATCATGCTGGTGGGCTTCGTGCTCGCCTCGATCTGGCTCGGCCGCCGTTCGGCCCAGCTCACCCGCTGGCCGCGCTCGGCGGTGCAGGTCGGCAGCGCGGTGCTCGTCGTCTTCGCGCTCTCCGCTCTCATGCAGGCCGAGGACCGGATGCGGTACGGCGACTACGGCATCGATCCGACGTCGATCAACGACCCGTACAGCCAGGTGCGGGACGTCTTCGTCTACGACAGCGAGGGTCGGCTGGTGGAGAACGCCCGGCTCTTCGACCAGAACGGCAATCCGATCCGGCTGGGCTACCCGGACTGTGAAGGCCGCGTCGACGAGTACGGCAACCCGCTGCTGCGGCCGTACCCGTACTGCCCGGACCGGCCGCCGTTCGGGCCCCGGGGTCCGCGACTGCCCGAGGCGCCGACCAGCACGCCGTCGGCCAGCGAGTCACCCACCGGCACGCCGACCCCGACCGTGACGCCGGCAAGCCCGAGCGCAGCGCCGGCAAGCCCGAGCGCAGCGCCGGCAAGCTCGAGCGCGACGCCGAGTGACGAGCCGACCCCGACCCCGACGAGCTGAGGGGCGATGTGAACCAGATCATGCACGCGATGCTGGGAAATAGCTGAACGGACGAGGCGAGCGGGACGGCACCGGAAATCAATGATCGTTACGGTGTCGTCTGCTCATTCATCCCTCGGAAGGAACCCCCGTGTCAGAGCAGGTCGCACCGCCCCCCGCGTCCGACGCAGCGCCGGCCCAGCCGGCCGCCGAGACGCCGGCCCAGCCGGCCGTCGGCACGCCGGCCCAGCCGGCCGTCGAGACGCCGCCGCCGGCCGAGCCGGAGGGTAAGTCCGGCGGTAAGAAGGCGCTCGGCATCATCGGCGCGATCGTCATCTTCCTCGTCATCGCCGGCCTGAAGTTCGGCCTCGGCACGGCCATCGGCAACTTCGTGAACAAGGACGAGACCGCTGACGCGAAGGCCGGCGACTGCATCGCCGAGCTGCCCGAGATCAAGGGGGACAAGGAGGAGAAGGTCGACGGCGCCAAGGTCGTCGAGTGCACCTCCACCGACGCCGCGTACAACGTGGTCGGTCGGCTCGACGGGCAGACCGAGACCCAGGCCAAGTCCGAGACCACCTGCAACGAGTTCTTCAAGGAAGGCCAGGAGGGGTACGTCTTCTACAGCATCGAGTCGGGCAAGAAGGGCTACGTGCTCTGCCTGACCAAGAAGGCCTGATAACACGCCTGAAGCACCGATGACGGCGGCGGGGAACATTCCCCGCCGCCGTCGGCGTACCCGCAGTCAACGCCCGGCGAACGGGAGGTAAATGCCACTGTTCCGACGTCTTCCCGGCCGGGGTCACGGCGTGGCAGGCTACCGGCACGTAGGACCACTGGGCGACCAGCCAACGATGACTGACCGCTAGGAGGACGGCCGATGGGCGACATGGTGAGCTACCGCAGCAACGGGGGCACGAGCGAGGGGTATCTCGCGATACCCGCGAGCGGCACGGCCAGCCCGGCCGTCATCGTCCTGCAGGAGTCGTGGGGCCTGGTCCCGCACATCCGGTCGGTCGCGGACCGGTTCGCCGAGGCCGGCTTCGTCGCCCTCGTCCCGAACTTCCGGCACGACACGGAGACCAACCAGGCGGTCGAGGCGCAGCACGAGTTGGCGACGCGAGTGGCCGAGGCGGCGAAGGACGTCGCGGACGCCGCCGACTACCTCGCCGGGCGTCCCGAGGTCACCGGCAAGGTCGGCGCGGTCGGGTTCGGCGCCGGTGGCAGCCTGGCTCTCAAGTCGGCGACCCGCTCCGAGCGGATCGTGGCCACCGCGGGCTTCTATCCCGCCCTGTCGGGGGAGTCGATGCGTTCCGACTGGGTCGACTACGCCGGCAAGGCGGCCATCGTCCACTGCTCCGATCAGGACGGCACCTCCACCGACGAGGGTGTGCAGGCCGTTCGTCGCGCCGTCGAGGAGGCCGGCGGCACCTGCCAGCTCTACGACTACCCGGGCACCTCGCACGGGTTCTTCGACGACGACCGGCCGGAGGCGTTCGACCAGCGCGCCGCCTCCAGCGCGTGGGCGCGCACCCTCGAACTCTTCCGGGCCAAGCTTGGCTGAGTCCCGTACCCCCGATCAGGTCGTCGCCCGTGCCGCGCGGGCGGCGGACCTGGCCGATCTCGACGCCGCGGTCAGCGACTGTTTCGCCTGCCCCCGGCTGGTCGGGTGGCGGGAGGAGGTGGCCCGCACCCGGCGGGCGGCCTTCCGCGACCAGGAGTACTGGGGTCGGCCGGTGCCCGGATTCGGGCCCGGCGACGCGCGCATCGCCATCCTGGGCCTCGCGCCCGCCGCGCACGGCGGCAACCGCACGGGCCGGATCTTCACCGGCGACCGCTCGGGCGACGTGCTCTTCGCGGCCCTGCACCGGGCCGGCCTGGCCAACCAGCCGACCAGCGTCGCCGCCGACGACGGGCTCACCCTGCGGGACACCCGGATCTTCTCGGCCGTCCGCTGCGCGCCGCCGGACAACAAGCCCACCCCGGACGAACGGGACACCTGCGCGCCCTGGCTGCACCGTGAGGTCACGCTGATCCGACCCACCCTGCGCGTCGTGGTCGCGCTGGGCGCGTTCGCCTGGGCCGCGTGGTGGCCGGTGCTCCGCCACGTGTACGGGCAGCGCCCGCCCAGCCCGCGACCGGCGTTCGGCCATGGGGCACACTGGTCCGGCGCGGCCGTGCCGGAGTTGCTCGGTTGCTACCACGTCAGCCAGCAGAACACCTTCACCGGGCGGCTGACACCGGGGATGTTGGACGACGTCTTCGGCCGGGCCAAGCAGCTGGCCGAAGTGGACTGAGGACGCGTGGGGTGGTGGCGATGACGACCGGAACACGCCCGCCCGCGCCGTCGCCGCCCGCCGGATCGGGTGTGGTCCGCCCGGTGCTCGGCCTGCTGCGCCGTTGGTGGCCGGTGGGTGTGGTGGCGGCCCTGCTCGCGGCGGCCGCGCTCGCGTCCGCCCACTCGTCGATCGGCGCGAGCCGGATCCCGCCGGCCGCCTCGAACGTGCCGTGGGTACCGGAATACCCGACGGACGTGCCGTCGCCGTCGATCCCCGTCGAACCGAGGGACGCCGGCGAGGCCACCCAGGCGCACATCCCGCAGTGGATCGCGACTGTGGCGATGGCCCTGCTCGGGCTGGCGATCCTCGCGGTGCTCGGCTACCTGACCTGGATCCTGCTGCGTGGCGCGCTGCGTCGTACCTCGCGGGTCCTACCGGCGCAGCGGGCCCGGCGTACGGCCGAGGGCACGGCCCGCGAGGTGGTCGCCGCCCTGGACGCCGGCCTGGTGGAGCTGGACGACCAGTCCACCGATCCGCGGGTCGCGGTCATCGCCTGCTGGGTACGTCTGGAGGAGGCCGCCTCCGCCGCCGGTGTGCCCCGGCATCTCGGCGACACACCGACCGACCTGGTCACCCGGTTGCTGCGGGGCGACGAGTCGACAGGTGTCCCGGCGATCGTCAGCGCCGACGTGCTGGCCGAGTTCGCGCACGTCTACCGCGAGGCCCGGTACGCCACGCGTGAGGTCGGCGCGGGCACCCGCGACCAGGCCCGTGCCGCGCTGCGGCGGTTGCGTGGCGAACTCACCATCGTGACGACTGGCCCGCCCGAGGTGCCGGCATGAGTGGCAGCGCCAGCATCGACGACCTGCTCACCTTCGAGGAGGAGCGGCCGAGGCACGACGACGGGCGGTCCGGTGGCCGGGCCGGGCGGGTGTTCCGGGCCCTTCTCGGCAACGCGGCCCTGGTCGCCGTCCTCGTCGTCGGTCTGCGGGCGGTCGGCCTGCAGATCTCCCTGGCGATCCTGATCGCCGGGGTGTTCGCCGTGTCCGCGGTACGCCGGGTCGCCGCCGCGCTCGCACCGCCACCCGCGGCGAGGTCCCGCACCCGGCTCGCCCAGGACGACGACGGCACCTGGAACTGGGGTGCCCGGGACGCGCTGCGCGCCGCGATCAACGGCTGGGAACTGCCGCTGGACTGGTCCACCACGCGACCCGAACGCTTCACCGGGGTGATCCTGCCCCGGCTCGCGGAACTGGCCGACGAGCGGCTTCGCCTGAAGCACTCCGTGACCCGTGAGTCGGATCCGGTCCGCGCCCGCGCCCTGCTGGGCGACCGGCTGTGGACGTTCCTGGAAACCCCGCCCCGACGCCCCCCGTCGCCGCGCGATCTCGCGGTGATCGTCGCCGAACTGGAGAAGATCTGATGAACGACGTGGACCGGAGCATGCCCGCCACCGAGGTCGGTCGCCTGGCGCGGGCCGTCCTGGACGCGGTCGGCACCGTCGTGGTCGGCAAGCGCGACGCGTTGGAACTGGTCCTCGCCGGCATCCTGGCGGGTGGGCACGTGCTCCTGGAGGATCTGCCCGGCCTCGGCAAGACGCTGACCGCGCGCTCCTTCGCGCAGGCGCTCGGGCTGGACTTCCGCCGCCTCCAGTTCACCCCCGACCTGCTCCCCGCCGACGTCACCGGCTCCTTCCTCTACGACCAGCGCAACGGCGACTTCACCTTCCGGGCCGGGCCGGTCTTCACCAACCTGCTCCTCGCCGACGAGATCAACCGGACGCCGCCGAAGACCCAGTCCGCGCTGCTCGAGGCCATGCAGGAGAAGCAGGTCTCGGTCGAGGGCGTCACGTACAAACTGGACGAGCCGTTCCACGTGCTGGCGACCGCCAACCCCATCGAGTACGAGGGCACCTATCCGCTGCCCGAGGCGCAGCTCGACCGGTTCCTGCTGCGGGTCTCCTTCGGCTACCCCCACCAGGAGGAGGAGTGGGAGGTGCTGCGCCGTCGGATGGGCCGCCGCCGCGAGGAGGCGGACATCAAACCGGTGGTGGACGCCGCCACCCTGCGGGCCATGCAGGCCGCCCTGGAGGACGTGGTGGTGGAGGACTCGATCGGCCGGTACATCGTGGCGCTCACGGCGGCCACCCGGGAACACCCGTCGGTGCTGGTCGGCGCCTCGCCGCGTGGCTCGTTGGCGTTGCTGCTGCTGTCCCGGGTACGCGCGGTGTTCGACGGCCGGGACTACGTGGTGCCGGAGGACGTCAAGGCGGTCGCCGCCCCCGCGCTCGCCCACCGGATCACCCTGCGCCCCGAGATGTGGCTGCGCCGCGTCGACCCGGCGTTCGTGGTCGGAGAGGTGTTGGAGGGGACGCCGGCTCCGGCCAGCGGCGCCCTGCCCAGCTACGCCGCCGGCGGGCCCCGGCACTGATGACCGGTCCGACCGCGTCCGCGCCGCGATCCACCGAGCCGGAGTCGAGCGCCGGCTGGGCGCCCACCCCCGCGCTCGGCCGCGCCGTGCTGCTCGCCGGCCTGTTGCTGGTGGCGGGGGTGCTGCTGGGACGGGTCGACCTCGTCGTGCTGGCGGCGCCGCTCGCGCTGGGTACCGCGTACGCGCTGCGTCGCCGGCCCACCGCGCTGCCGCAGGTCTGGATCACCAGTGCCGAGGACGGACCGCTGGTCGAGGGCGGTGAGGTGGCGGCGGCGGTGAGTGTCGGCAACCCGGACACGGTCGACTACGACCTTGTGGTGGTTCGGTCGCGGGTCTCGCCGTGGCTGCGGATCGCCCGTGCCGGTTTCGCCGGTGTCGAACCCGTCGCCGCGCCGCCAGCCACCGCCACCTCGCCCGCCCCCGGCCGGGGACGCTCGGCCGCCGACCGGCCGTTCGTGACCTCGGTGCCCAGCGGCGCGGCGGTGGACCTGGAACTGGCCGGGCGGGCTCTGCGGTGGGGTCGGCACCCCGTCGGCCCGGCCGGGGCGCGGGTCGCCGCGGCGGGTGGCCTGCTGGTGTCCCGGGCGGTGATCACCGAACCGGTCGGGGTACGGGTCTACCCGCGTACCGAGCCGTTCGAGGCGGTGGAGGCGATGCCCCGCGCCGCCGGTCTGGTGGGCGCGCACCACTCCCGCCGTCCCGGAGAGGGCGGTGAGCTGGCCGGAGTGCGGGTCTTCGCCCCGGGCGACCGACTCCGCCGCGTCGACTGGCGGGTGTCGCTGCGCGCCCGGCAGTTGCACGTCGCGGCGACGCTGTCCGACCGCGACGCCGAGGTGGTGGTACTGCTCGACCTGCTCGCCGAGGCGGGCCGTTCCGGCGGTGTGGACGGCGCCGCGTCCGTACTGGACACCACCGTGCGGGCCACCGCCGCGATCGCCGAGCACTACCTGCACCGGGGCGACCGGGTGTCGCTGCTCGAGTACGGGCCGGGCGCCCGCCGACTGCGCCCCGGCGCCGGCCGCCGGCAGTACCTGACGGTGCTGGAATGGCTGCTCGACGTACGCGCCGAGGCGGCCCAGCACGAGCCATACGACCAGGTCTTCGGTCCGCAGTTGCTCTCCTCGGACGCGTTGGTGGTGGTCCTCACCCCGCTGCTGGACGAGCGGTCGGCGCAGATGCTGGCACGGCTGGCGCGCGCCGGCCGCTTCGTGGTGGCGGTCGACACGTTGCCGGCCGACCTGACTCCGCCGAAGGACCGGGGGTGGGCCGAGGTGGCGTACCGCCTGTGGCGACTGGACCGGGAGACGATGATCGGGCAACTCCGGGAGCACGGTGTGCCCGTGGTGCGCTGGGCCGGCGCGGGCAGCCTGGACCAGGTGTTGCGGGACGTGGCCCGGCTGGCGACGGCCCCAAGGGTGGGTGCCCGGTGAGCGCGAGGAGTGAGCCGGGTTTGCGAGCCCCGCAGTCGCGAACGACAGGAGCACGGTGAGCGCGAGGAGTGAGCCGGGTTTGCGAGCCCCGCAGTCGCGAACGACAGGAGCACGGTGAGCGCGAGGAGTGAGCCGGGTTTGCGAGCCCCGCAGTCGCGAACGACAGGAGCATGGTGAACGCGATCGGGGAGCGGGTTCGGGCCGCTCAGGACGCCGTGACCCGGATCAGCGCCATACCGCTGCTGGTACGGGTCGCCATCTTCGTCACGACGCTGGCCGGTTTCGCGGTGGCGTTTCCCGGCGAGGTGTTGACCGGTCGGCCGCTGCTGTTCCTGGCGGTCGCCGCGCTACTGCCGGCCGTGGGTCCGCGCCGGTTGTGGCCGACGTTCGCGGCGCTGGTGATGGCGGGTGGCTGGCTGCTCGCGACCGACGGGTACGGCCGGCCGGTGGCGTTGTGGCGGTTGCTCGCCGTCGCCGCGCTGCTGTACCTGGGGCACTCCCTGTGCGCGCTGGCGGCACTGCTGCCGTACGACGGGGTGGTGGACTCCGGACTGATCAGCCGGTGGTTGTCGCGGGTGGCCGCGGTGCTCCTGGGTACGGCCGTGCTGGGGGTGCTGCTGTTGCGGGTGGCGGGTCTTGGTGGCGAGACCGGTCACCAGTGGGTCACCGTGCTCGGGCTGCTGGTGGCGGTGGGTGTCGCCGCGTTGCTGGGTTGGCTGCTGCGGCGTAGGTGAACCGGTGTTGCAACAGGGTTACGCAGGTCACAGGGGTTGTGTTCCGTCACAGATGGGGGGCGCGAGCGGGATTACCTGAGCAGGGCGGGGAAAGATAGATGACGTGAATCCGAAGCGGATCCTTGTGGTGGGTGCCGGGCACGTCGGTCTCTACGCCGCCCTGCGCCTGTCGAAGAAGCTCAGCTCCCGTGAGGCTGAGGTCATCGTCGTGGACCCCCAGCCCCACATGACCTATCAGCCGTTCCTCCCCGAGGCCGCGGCGGGGAACATCTCCCCCCGGCACGCCGTGGTGCCGCTGCGCCGCGAGCTGCGCCGGTGCACGGTGGTGGCGGGGACCGTGACGCGTGTCGAGCACGACCGCAAGGTGGCGACCGTGCAGCCGATCGCCGGCCCGGCCCGGGAGATCGCGTACGACCACGTGATCGTGGCCCCGGGGTCGGTGTCCCGGACGCTGCCGATTCCGGGCCTGCACGAGCAGGGCATCGGGTTCAAGACCATCGGCGAGGCGATCTACCTCCGCAACCACGTGCTGGACCGGCTGGACATCGCGGCCGCGACCCCGGACGCGGAGGTCCGCCGTTCGGCGTTGACCTTCACGTTCGTCGGCGGTGGGTACGCCGGCATCGAGGCGCTCGCCGAGATGGAGGACATGGCCCGGGACGCCCTGCGCTACTACCCGGAGCTGAAGCCGGAGGACATGCGCTGGGTGCTCGTCGAGGCGACCCAGCGGGTGCTCCCCGAGGTCGACCGGGACATGGGCGCCTACACGGTGCAGCAGCTCACGAAGCGCAACATGGACATCCGGCTGGACACCCGCCTGGAGTCCTGTGTCGACGGGGTCGTGAAGCTCTCCGACGGGGACAGCTTCCGGTCCGACACGATCGTGTGGACGGCGGGCGTGAAGCCGTCGCCGATGCTGGACGCGACGGACTTCCCGCGCGACGATCGTCGGCGGGTCACCTGCATCCCCACCCTGCAGGTGGTCGACGGTGACCGGGTGATCGAGGGCGCGTGGAGCGCGGGTGACTGCGCCGCCGTGCCGGACCTGACCAAGGAGCCGGGCAACTTCTGCTCGCCGAGCGCGCAGCACGCGGTGCGTCAGGCGGCGCGGATGGCCGACAACATCGTCGCGGTGATCCGGGGTCGCGAGCCGGTCGACTACAAGCACAAGCACGCCGGCAGCGTGGCCAGCCTCGGCCTGCACAAGGGCGTCGCCCAGGTGTACGGCATCAAGATGACGGGTTGGCCGGCCTGGTTCATGCACCGGACGTACCACATGAGCCGGATCCCCTCGTTCAACCGTAAGGTCCGGGTCGTGGTGGACTGGTCGCTGGCGTTCTTCCTCAAGCGTGAGGTGGTCGCGCTGGGCCAGTTGCACGACCCGCGCGAGGAGTTCGTCGAGGCGTCCCAGCCGGTCGGCGCTCCGCGCGTCTGACTTAGCTGTAAGGAAGGGCACCTTCTTATCGTTTCCGGTATAGAAGGGGGCCCTTCCTTTCACCCGGCCGGCATCGGCTCACCTCGGCGGCGTCGGCGCACTGCGGCGGCGTCAGACTCGCCAGATCCAGGCGTCGGCGATGCGGGTGGCGGGGCCGTATAACTGTTCCAGGGTTGCCCGTAGGCTGTCGGCGTGCGGGGCGTCATCGGTCAGTGCCACGCAGGATGCGCCCCAGAAGTCCGCGTCCTTCGCGGCCTGCCGGCGCTGCTCGTCACCGATGGCCGGTTGGTCGCCGCGGCGGGCGACGTCGGCCAGCAGGGCCGAGGTGGGCTGCTTGAAGGTGCCCATGGCGGCGGTGCCACCGCGCCCGTAGGGGCCGATGAAGAACCCCTCGGGCAGGCCGAAGCCGGCGTTGGCGGCGGCCGCCCAGCGCATCGACCACGGCTCCTTGGGGGTGGGCAGCGGCACCGGGACCAGCACACCACCGGGCTCGACGCACTGCCGCCAGTGTCCGCCGGTGACGAACTCCGGCAGGGCGGGCCGCCCGGCGGTCGGCAGCGGGGTCGGGAAGATCGGCAGGAGAGCCGCGACGACGGCGAGCGGCACCAGCCGACGCGCCCGCCCGGTGCTGGCCAGTGCCCGGTCGACGGCGAGGGCCAGCACCGTCGCGACGATCGGCAGCAGTGCCAGCCCGAACCGCATCGGCAACGCGCCGTCCACCACCGGCAGGCCGGAAAGCAGGGCGTACGGGCCGGGCAGCGCGGTGCGGGTGCCGCCGAGCACCACCTCCGGGCCGAGCGAGAGGGCGCCCATCACGAGGGCCGCCGCCACACACGCCAGGATCAGCCGGCGTCGCCCGGCCCAGATCGCGCAGACGGCGGTGACGAGCAGCAGCGGCCAGCCGAGGAAGGTGTTGTACTCGGCCGGCCCGGTGGTGAGTCGCGACGCCTCGTCGCTGCCGGCCACCGACAGCGGTGAGACCGCCCACCAGCTGCTCAGGTCGGCCGAGAAGTAGGCCGGGCTGAACATCCCGTCGGCGACACCCTGCGGCCCGGCGAACTGGAACCACAGCGGGTAGCCGAGCACCAGCATCGCCAGACCGGCGGCGATCGCCAGTCCGCCAGCGAACCCGGGCAGCGCTCTCCGGGCGAGGTTCCGGTCCGCGAGGGCGTAGGCGATCGCCATCACCAGCAGCGTGACGGCGCTGAGGAAGAGCACCTCCTCGCCGATGAAGACCTGTGCGGTCACGGCGACCGCCAGCCCGGCTGCGGAGCTGATCATCTGCCGTCGGTCCGGGCCGGTGGGCCGACCACGACCCTCGCCGGGGTCAGACGCCCGCAGCAGCCGTACCACCAGCCAGACGATCACCGGCACCAGCCACTGCGCCGTCATGTGCAGGTGGCTGTTGGTCTGCGAGACCATGCCGGGGCCGAAGCCGCACAGACCGCCGCCGAGCGCGGCGGCGAGCCGGCGGACGCGCATCGTCCGGTGGAACAGCAGGTACCAGGCGAGGGCGGTGCCGGCCAGGTTGGCGGCGGCGAGCAGCGCGAAGGAGGTGGGCGCACCGAACAGCAGGGTGACCGGGGCGCAGAGCACACCGAGCGCGATGATCGTGGTGTTGGCCATCAGGTTGACGCCGTCCGGGGCGTTGAGCCGGTCGGTGAGCAGGTGGAAGTCACCGAGCAGCGCTCGTGCGTCGACGGCCAGGAACCATTCGTAGAGCGTCTGGTCCTCGGGGTTGAGCGCCAACATGCGCCCGCCCGGGTCGGGCCACAGCCCGTGGGTCAGCCAGCCGGCCAGCGCCACCCACACGAGGGCGACCAGTAGATCCGTCCGGTGGCGGCGGGCGGCCGTGCGCAGCCGTCCGGCCCGGCTCGCGCGCTCTGCCGGATCGGCGAGGCGGACCGCCTGGTCAGGGGCGGCGTCGGGGGCCGTGGGGGCTGCGCTGCTCACGGCATCGACCCTAATGTGGCCAAGCCGGCGGGGTACGCCGGGTCGCCGCCGACCGGCTACGGTGACACTGCACCGTGCGTGTCGACGCGCGGGTGCCACCCGCCCGGGTGGTGGAACGGCAGACACGGCCGCCTTAAAAGCGGCTGCCGAAAGGCGTGCGGGTTCGACCCCCGCCCCGGGCACCATCCGGCACGGCCTCGCGTTCCCATTCGTGATCACCAGGAGTGGGTCGGGCAGTTTACTCTTGGTGGGCACGTTCACGTGCAAACGACCCCCTGAGGGAGGCCAGACAGTGAAGACCTCGAACCCGGTGCTCGCCCGGCTCGGCCAGGCGGCCGAGCGGGAGCGCTCCGCCGGGTACGCACCGACCGGGCCGTACGGACAGCCCGGCATTCCGCAGCAGTACCCGTCCCAGACCGGCTACCCGGCCGCACCGCCCACCGTGGCGCCCATGACCGTCGACGACGTGGTCGTCAAGACGGTCGCCCTGCTCGGCATCCTCGGCGTCACCGCTGCGGCCGCCTGGGTGCTCGTGCCCGACTCGCTCCTCGGCGCCGCCTGGATCGGCGCGGCGGTGGTCGGCCTGGTGCTGGGCTTGATCATCTCGTTCTCCCGGATGGCCAACCCGGCGCTGGTCATCGCGTACGCGGTGGTCGAGGGCGTCTTCGTCGGCATGGTCAGCAAGGCGTTCGAGACCTTCTACGACGGCATCGTGCTTCAGGCCGCCGTGGCGAGCTTCGGCATCTTCTTCGTGATGACGATGGTCTACAAGGCGAAGATCATCCGGGCCACCCCGATGTTCGTGAAGATCGTGTCGACGGCCATCATCGGCCTCGCCGCGGTGATGCTGATCAACCTGGTGCTGGCGCTGTTCGGCGTCAACACCGGGCTGCGGGACGGCAGCCCGCTCGCGATCGGCTTCAGCCTCGTCTGCATCGTGGTCGCGTCGCTGAGCTTCGTGCTCAGCTTCAAGGAGATCGAGGACGGCGTCCGGATGGGCCTGCCCCAGCGCTACTCCTGGGTGGCCGCGTTCGGCATCCTGGTCAGCCTGGTCTGGCTCTACATCGAGATCCTGCGCCTGCTGAGCTACTTCCAGGGCGACGACTGACCTCGTCCGCACCGCTGACCGGCGCCCGCTCCCGCTTCCCGTGGGGGCGGGCGCCGTCGTCCGCGCCGTTTCGCCGCCACCGCCGGGCCGTCCGGGGGAGAGTGAATCTCCTGGGGTACGGGCGAAGGAGGCGACGGTGCGCAGCGACAACCCGGTGCTCAACCGGCTGGACGAGACCGGCCGGTTGGAGTCCCGGGTGGTCAGCTCCCGCGACGTCGAGCCGATGACGGTCGACGACGTCGTGGTGCGTACCGTCGGATTGCTCCTGCTCACCGGCGCGACCGCCGCGGTGTCCTGGGCGGTGGTGCCCGACGCGGTGTGGTTGGGCGCGGCCCTGGCCGGCACCGCCCTGGCCTCGATCGTGCTGGTCCTGGTCATCTCGCTGCGGGGGATCACCAATCCGGTGCCGATCATCGGCTACGCGCTGCTCCAGGGGCTGCTGCTCGGGGTGGCCAGCCGGGCCTTCGAACAGGTCTACCCGGGGATCGTCGTGCAGGCGGTGGCCGGCACCTTCGGTGTGTTCCTCGGCATGGCCGCGCTGTACCGGGCCCGGGTGATCCGCGCGACCCCCCGACTGGCCCGGCTGGTGATCGGCACGCTGCTCGGCATCGCCGTGCTGAGCGTGGTCAACCTCGTGTCGTACCTGATCTCCGGCCGGTCGGGGTTGGCGGTCTACAGCGTCAGCGGGGAGGTCGGCTGGCTGCCGTACGCCTTCTCGGTGGTGGCGATCATCGCGGGCGCGTTCAGCTTCATCCTCGACTTCGACCTGGTCGAGCGGTCGGTGCGCGACGGCCGACCGCGCCGGTACGCGTGGCTGAGCGCGTTCGGTCTGCTGACCGGCCTGGTGTTCCTCTACTGGCAGTTGCTGCGGTTGCTCAGCTACCTGCGCCGCTGATCGACTCGCTTTACCGAATGTCGGGGTGTCCGGGGCGCGGGGATGCCCCGGTTTCCAGAAAGTCGAGTTGATCTCGGCTGCTCCGGCCGGTTGTGCGGCGTGGGTCGACCGTAGACTCGGCGCGGTGAGCGTAGCGGAGTTGGAGCAGGCCGTGCGGTTGCTGGTCGGCCAGGTCGGGCACTGGGAACAGCCGCGCTGGGCCGCGACCGCGACCACCGGCAACGTGCCCCGCGCCGACCTGGTGCACCGTCTGGTGCAGGAGGTCGCCAACCTCGCGGCCGACGCCGAGGGGCAACCACGGCGAACCGTGCCCCGGCTCGACAACGACCTGGCCCTGCCCGACCAACTGCGGGTGGTGACGGCCGACCTGCTCGCCGCCGGGGCCGACGCCGAGGTGCTGACGCGGGCCGCCGCCGAGGTGACGGCGACCCGCAACGCGCTGTGAGTAGCGGCGCGCCCGGTGCCGCGCGCCCGGCGACCCAATGCGGCTCGCCGGCTGCCCCCGGGCAGCCCGCAGCCGGGCGCCCGGCGCGCTCAATCCGTCAGCTGAGCCGCTCGAGCACCATGGCCATGCCCTGGCCGCCACCGACGCACATGGTCTCCAGACCGATCGTCTTGTCGTGCCATTCGAGGGCGTTGAGCAGGGTGCCGGTGATTCGGGCGCCGGTCATGCCGAACGGGTGCCCGACGGCGATCGCGCCGCCCATCACGTTCAGCTTCTCCTCCGGGATGCCCAACTGGCGGTAGGAGGGGATGACCTGAGCGGCGAACGCCTCGTTGATCTCGACCAGGTCGACGTCGTCGATGGTCATGCCCGCCCGGCGCAGCGCCTGCCGGGACGCCTCAACCGGCCCGAGGCCCATGATCTCCGGCGACAGCGCGGTGACGCCGGTGGAGACGATCCGGGCCAGCGGGGTCACGCCCAGCTCCTCGGCCCGCTGGGCGCTCATCACCACGACGGCGGCGGCCCCGTCGTTGAGGGGACAGCAGTTGCCCGCGGTGATCCGGCCGTCGGGGCGGAACACCGGCTTCAGCCCGGCGACCGCGTCGAGGGTGACGCCGGGTCGGGGACCGTCGTCGGTGCTCACCACAGTGCCGTCCGGCGTGGTGACCGGGGTGATCTCCCGGGCCCAGAAGCCGTCCGCGATGGCCTTCTCGGCGAGGTTCTGGCTGCGTACCCCGAACTCGTCCATGTCGGCGCGGGTCACGTCGTACACCTGGGCCAGGTTTTCCGCGGTCTGCCCCATGGTCAGGTAGATGTCCGGCAGGTCGCCGCTGTCGCGCGGGTCGGTCCACACCTCGGCACCGCCCTGGGCGCGGCGCTTCGAGCGCTCGGCCGCGGACGCGAAGCGCGGGTTCTCCCAGCCGCCGCCGACCAGCGCCTGCGCCTCCGGCGGCAGACCGTCGGAGCTGCCGCGCGCGTACCGGGAGACCATCTCGACCCCGGCGGAGACGAACACGTCGCCCTCGCCGGCGCGGATCGCGTGCAGGGCCATCCGGGTGGTCTGCAACGACGAGGCGCAGTAGCGGGTCAGCGTCGCGCCGGGCACGGTGTCCAGGCCGAGCAGGGTGGCCACCACCCGGGCCATGTTGAAGCCCTGTTCACCGCCGGGCAGGCCGCACCCGAGGTAGATGTCGTCGATGGTGCTCGCGTCGAGCTGGGGGATCTTGTCCAGGGCGGCCCGGACGATGGTCGCGGCGAGGTCGTCGGAGCGGACATCGCGCAGGGACCCCTTGTGGGCCCGGCCGATGGGGGAGCGGGCGGTAGCGACGATGACGGCATCGCGGGGCGACTCAATCGGCATGGGCCAACGTTAACCCGCCGGTAACATGGCGCGGAAGAAGCGAGGGCGGCGGGAAATGTCACCCTCGCCGGGCGTGCGTCACCGCCGGGAGGCGACCGCCGCGGCGGCCACGACGGCCGGTAGCAGGGCGTGCGCCCACACCCGGTAGCCGTCGGCCGACGGGTGGAAACCGTCGTGGCACAGCGTGCCCGCGTCGGCTCGGAACACCGGACCGGTCTCGGTGGCCAGGTCGACCACCGTCCCGCCCGCCTCCAGCGCCGCCGTGGTCTGCGCGCGGGCCATCCGCCGACCGGACCAGCCGACGAGCTGACGCAGCGGCGGCGCGATGGCGCGTACGGCCCCGAGGTCGGGGCAGGTGCCCACCACCACCTCGACGCGTGCCTCCCGCAGCCGGTGCACCGCCGCCCCCAGGTACGCGGACGCGTCGCCGGGCCGGCGCAGCCCGGTGGCGTCGTTCGCGCCGATCAGGATCAGCGCCACGTCGGGTCGCTCGCCGAGCAGGGCCCGGGCGACCTGGGTGGTCAGGTCGGTGGAGCGGGACCCCGAGACGCCGACGCTGGACAGGTGCACCCGACGGCCGGACGGCCCCTCGGCGAGGAGGTTGGCCAACTGCCCGCCGATGGTGTCCTCGAGGCGGTCGACGCCGACACCCAGTGCCGACGAGTCACCGAGCAGCACCAGGCGCAGCGGTGCGGCTTCGGCCCGGCCGATCGTGGCGCGCAGCGCCAGCCCCAGCTCCGGCTGGGCGTAGCGCCGGTGGCGCGCGACGAACGCTTCGCCGGCCAGGACGGCGGCGCCGCCCACCGTGCCGGCCAGCAGCGAGAGCGCCGCCGCCCGACCCAGCCGGCCGGGGAAGCCGGCGGTCACGTCCCGCTCGCTGCGCTCGTTCATGCCAGTCCCTCCACTGTCGAGGTGTCCGCGGAGCCTGCCTGCGGCACCGCGTGCACACCGAAGAACGCCCGGCGACGCAGCTGCGCCCACCGGCCGGCCGGCCCTCGGTCGCGGCCCCGGACCTGGGCGCCGCTGACCTCGGTGCCGGCGTGCCGGGCCGCCTCCTGCGCGGCCTCTGGCAGCGACCGTACGCCCTCGCCCCGCGCCGGTGTAACCCGTCGTTCGTGCCCCGCACCGAGCGCGGACAACATCGTCGGCAGCAGGGCGGCGGCGGCCATGGCGTACCCCTCGGCGGAGGGGTGGAACCGGTCCCAGGCGAACATCCGCAGCGGCTCGGCCGCGAACCGCGGGCCGAGCAGGTCGCCCAGGGACACCGTCCAACCGCCCGCCTCGACCACGGCCACCGTCTGCGCAGCGGCGAGCTGGCGACTCCACCGGTGCGCCAGCCAGCGCAGCGGTGGCTGGATCGGCCGGATCGCGCCGAGGTCGGGGCAGGTGCCGACGACCACCTCGCAGCCGGCGGCGCGCAGCGAGCGGACCGCCTCGACCAGGTAACGCACGGCCAGGCCGCGCGGGGTGCGGTTGGTGATGTCATTGCCGCCGATGAGGATCACCGCGATGTCCGGGGAGCAGTCGAGCGCCGCCTCCACCTGGTGACGTAGGGCCGCGGAGATGGCCCCGACCACCGCGAACCGGCGCAGCAGCACCGGCCGGTGCAGCCGCCGGGAGAGGCCGGTGGCGAGCAGCGCTCCGGGTGTCTCCCGGCGGCGGTGGACCCCGTAGCCGGCCGCCGACGAGTCACCGAGCACGACCATGGTGAGCGCGGGGCCGGGGAACTTCGCGCCGTACATCCCGTCGCAGCGCGGCGGGGGCGCCTCGGCCATCGGAATGGTGCGCCGGGCCTGGCGGGCCTGGCCGAGCAGCACGCCGCCGGTCGCCATCGCGGCCGCCGCGGTGGCGCCCGTGCCGATCGCCGCCAGTCGGGCGATCCGCCAGGCCTGCCGCCGGCGCGGACCAACGGGTACGACAGAACCAGCCACCCCCATATGGCGACATTATCGCGCCGGCCCGACACACCGCTGTCGTCGTCACGGCTCGCGGATGCCTGGAAACCGACGCGACGGGGTACCTGTCCGGTGGAGGCCGGCCGACTTGCGCCGACCCGCCACGCTGATCCGGCGGAGAGGAGCGCGACGATGGGGAAGACACTGAAGCGCAGCGCGGCGTTCGCGGCCCTGGCGCGGGCACTGATGGCGGGGGCGCGGGGCGGACCGTCGCTGGGGGCCCGGCTGGCGGCGCTGCCCCGGATGATCCGGGCCACCACCAGGGGCGAGTACGACGGTGGCCTCCGGCTGGCCCTCATGACGGCGGCCACGGCGTACATCGTCTCGCCCATCGACTTCCTGCCCGAGATCCCGCTGGCGATCTTCGGGCTGGCCGACGACGCCGTCATGGTCACCTGGCTGGCGGGCAGCGTGCTCTCCGAGACCGACCGCTTCCTGGAGTGGGAGGCCCGGCGCAGCTCGGTCATCCCCGGGGGTCTGGTGCACTGACGGCACGTACGCTGGGCGGCGAGGATACGTCTGCCCGGCCGCCGTCGCCGGCGCCGCAACGAAGGGCACACCGTGCAGTACTACGACAACGTCGTCGACATGATCGGCAACACTCCGCTGGTCCGCCTGCGGAGCGTCACCGAGGGCATCCAGGCCACCGTGCTCGCCAAGGTGGAGTACGTCAACCCGGGCGGCTCGGTGAAGGACCGCATCGCGCTGCGCATGGTCGAGGACGCCGAGGCGGCCGGTCTGCTCAAGCCCGGCGGCACCATCGTCGAGCCGACCAGCGGCAACACCGGCGTCGGGTTGGCCCTGGTGGCGCAGCTCAAGGGCTACCGGTGCGTCTTCGTCTGCCCCGACAAGGTCAGCCAGGACAAGCAGGACGTGCTGCGGGCGTACGGCGCCGAGGTGGTGGTCTGCCCGACGGCGGTCGCCCCGGAGGACCCGCGCTCGTACTACAACGTCTCGGACCGACTGACCCGCGAGATTCCCGGCGCGTGGAAGCCCGACCAGTACAGCAACCCGGCGAACCCGCGCTCGCACTACGAGACCACCGGCCCGGAGCTGTGGAAGCAGACCGAGGGCGGGCTCACCCACTTCGTGGCGGGCGTCGGCACCGGCGGCACGATCTCCGGCATCGGCCGGTACCTCAAGGAGGCCTCCGACGGCCGGGTGAAGATCGTGGGCGCCGACCCGGAGGGTTCGGTCTACTCCGGCGGCACCGGCCGGCCGTACCTGGTGGAGGGCGTCGGCGAGGACTTCTGGCCCGAGACGTACGACCGGGGCGTCGCCGATGAGATCATCGAGGTGTCCGACAAGGCGTCGTTCGAGATGACCCGGCGGCTGGCCCGCGAGGAGGGGCTGCTGGTCGGCGGCTCCTGCGGGATGGCAGTGGTGGCCGCGCTGGAGGTGGCGCGCAGGGCTGCCCCGGACGACGTCGTGGTGGTGCTGCTGCCCGATGGCGGCCGGGGCTACCTTTCGAAGATCTTCAACGACTCGTGGATGGCCCGGTACGGCTTCCTCGACAACTCCGGCGCCGAGCCCACTGTGGCCGACGCGCTGGCCAGCAAGCCGGGCGGGCTGCCCGAGTTGGTGCACGTGCACCCGACCGAGACGGTCCGCGACGCGATCGACTACATGCGTGAGTACGGTGTCTCGCAGTTGCCGGTGCTCAAGGCCGAGCCGCCCGTCGTGACCGGCGAGGTCGCCGGCTCGATCGCCGAGCGGGACCTGCTCGACGCGCTGTTCACCGGCCAGGCTCACCTGCACGACACCATCGAGCGGCACATGGGTGACCCGCTGCCGATGATCGGTGGCGGCCAGCCGGTCAGCGAGGCCGTGGGCCTGCTGGAGAAGTCCGACGCCGCCCTGGTCCTGGTCGACGGCAAGCCCAAGGGCGTCCTGACCCGCCAGGACCTCCTGTCCCACCTGGGCGCCCACTAACCGCCCACCCCACCCACCCACCCACCGCACCCACCCCACCCCACCGCGTCGATCATGGACTTGTGGTGGTGAGCAAAGGGGGCATCAATGCCTAAATTGCCCACCACAAGTCCATGATCGACGGGGGAGGTGGGGGCCGGGGGAGGTGGGGCCGGGGAGGGGAGGGGGAGGGGTTAGAGGGCGCGGGTGTAGCGGAGTTGGGTTGTGGGGGCCGTGCCCATCTTCTCTTCGCGTTCGGCCCCGGTCGGGGTCCAGCCGCCGCGCTCATAGAACGCGCGGGCGTGGGCGTTCTCCCGCAGCACCCAGAGCACCGCGCGACGCCAACCGCGGTCACGCATGGCGTCGAGCGCGTCCACCATCAACGCGCGGCCGGTGCCCCGCCCCTGCTCGGCCGGGTCCAGGTGGATCGCGTTGAGCAGCCCGGTCGTCGGATCGTCCTCGTCGTCCGGCCCCAGGTAGCTGAACCCGACGAGCCCGCCGACGCGTTCCGCCACGATCAGCCGGTGGGTGTCACGCTCCCAGCTCCACCGCTCGACCCAGTACCGTCCCATCGCCTCCCCGGTCGGTTTGGCCAGCGCCTCGGCCGGCAGGAACGAGGAGTACGCGGCGACCCGGGACCGTTGGTGCAGGGCACCGACCCCCATCAGGTCGTGATCGGTGGCGGGGCGGAGCGTGACAGTCACCCGGCCGAGGCTACCCGGCGCGGCGGGACCTGCACGGTGGTCAGATCCTCGGCGACAACCAGATCGCCGTCGAAGTGCGCGCGAGCCTCGTCATGGAACCGGCGCGGGTCGGGATAGCGCTGGGAGAAGTGCGTCAGCACCAGCGTGCGTACCCCCGACTCGGTCGCCACCCGCGCGGCCTGGGCCGCGGTCAGGTGGCCGACCTCGGCGGCCAGCGCGGCCTCCGACTCCAGGAACGTCGACTCGATGACCAGCAGGTCGGCGTGCTCGGCCAGGGCGTACACGCCGTCGCAGAGGCCGGTGTCCATCACGAAGGCGAATCGCTGCCCCGGTCGGGGCTCGCTCACCTCGTCCCGGGTGACGCGACGCCCGTCGAGGTCCAGGTGGCCGACGCGGATCAGCTCGCCGACGGCCGGGCCGGCGATGCCGTACGCGGCCAGCTTCTCCGGCAGCATCCGGCAGCCGTCCGGCTCGACGAGCCGATAGCCGTACGTCTCGATGGGGTGTCGCAGCCGGCGGGCCTCCAGCGTCCCGCAGCGCAGGGCGATCCGCTGCCCGTCGGTCTCGATCGGCGTTACCGCCAGCTCGGCGCTCTCGTAGAAGGAGGTGGCGTGCCGCAGCCGGGCGAAGTACTCGGCGCCGCCGGCCGGGAAGTGCACGGCGACCGGGTGCGGGACCCGGTCCAGTGAGAGCCGCTGGATCGTGCCGGGCAGACCGAGGCAGTGGTCGCCGTGGAAGTGCGTGACGCAGATCCGGGTCAGGTCGCTGGCGGTGACGGTGGTGTGCAGGAGTTGGCGCTGACTGCCCTCGCCCGGGTCGAAGAGGATCACCTCGTCGTCCCAGCGCAGCACGTAACCGTTGTGGTTGCGCTGCCGGGTGGGGGTCTGGCTGGCCGTCCCGAGAATCACCAGCTCGCGCATCGACACGCTGATCTCCCACCGAGATGAAGCGACCCCCGGGGCGCTCCACGCTGTCGCGTGGGCCGGCTGGACTAAGCCGGCACCCCGGGGGTCGGGTGGCTGTCGTGGTTTTCGCCGCACCGCTGCCACACGGTCTCGACGGTCGTACTGGTTGCCCGCCTCGCGGCGGACGATCACTGTCGAGGACAGCGGCTAGCGGACAGCCACCTCACGAGTCCGATTGCTATACAAGTCTGGACCACCTCCTTTCACGTGTACGGCCACGTTATCGAGTTCCCGCCGGGCTCGGCAACGGATTTCGATCACAGGGCCAAACGGGAATGCCCGGCCGCCTCGTCGGCAGCCGGGCATCGCGTTCACGCAGGTGGGTCAGCCGGCGGTACGGGCCACGCCGACCGGGCAGCTCAGGCCGTTCGGGCCGTGGTTGCAGTACCCGTTCGGGTTCTTGGTCGGCGCCAGGTACTGCTGGTGGTAGTCCTCGGCGAAGAAGTAGCTGCCGAGCGGGGCGATCTCGGTGGTGATCTCACCCTTGCCGGCCCGGGTCACGATCGGCTGGAAGGCGTCCCGCGACGACTCCGCGATGGCCCGCTGCTCGTCGGTGGTCGTGTAGATCGCCGACCGGTACTGGGTGCCCACGTCGTTGCCCTGGCGCATGCCCTGGGTCGGGTCGTGGTTCTCCCAGAAGACCTTCAGCAGGTCCTCGTACGTGATCTTGCTGGGGTCGTACACCACCTGGACGACCTCGGCGTGCCCGGTGCGGCCGGAACACGTCTCCTCGTACGTCGGGTTGGTGGTGAAGCCGCCCGCGTAGCCGGCGGAGGTCGTGTACACGCCGGGCAGCGTCCAGAACAGCCGCTCGGCGCCCCAGAAGCAGCCCATGCCGAAGACGGCCACCTGGAGGCCCTCCGGGAACGGACCCTTCAGCGGGGTGCCCAGAACCTCGTGGCGGTCGGCGACCGGCATCGAGATCGGGCGGCCCGGCAGGGCCTGCTCGGGCGTGATCATCTCGGCGTTCATACGGCGCAGGAACACGGTGGGACTCCTCTCATGCGTCTCCCAGCGTGTAACACCGGTGGGTTCTGCTTCCTTACCCGCGCCACTGTGACTCAGGCCCCGCCGTCGAGGGCGGTGGCGATCCGGTCGGCGTAGGTCTGTGCCTCGGCGTCGTCGCTGTACCGGGTGCGCGGCCAGAAGAAGCCACGCAGCCCGTCACCCTTGGTGCGGGGGACCACGTGGGTGTGCAGATGGGGGACGGACTGGGACACCCGGTTGTTCATCGCCACGAACGTCCCACCGGCCCCCAGGCCGGCCTCCACCGCCACGGCCAGCCGCTGGACCAGCGCGAAGTAACCGGGTAGCAGGTCGGCCGGCAATTCGGCCAGGGTCACCAGGTGCGTCCGGGGCACCACCAGCACGTGCCCCGCGAAGACCGGGCGGGTGTCCAGGAACGCCACCCCGTCCGGCTCGTCGGCGACCCGGAACGCCGGAACGTCACCCGACACGATCCCGCAGAACACGCACCCGTCCATCGCGCCAGGCTATAGCGCCGATCTGCGCTGACCTGCCCCCCACGTACGCATCGACTGTGGTACTCATTTACGGGTCTGGATCAAGAACATGGGGGGGACGCACGTGCACAGCAAGAGAGGCACGACCCTGGCACTGGCCGTACTGGCCGCCGGGTTGCTCACCGCCGGTCTCCCGGGCCCCGCCCAGGCCGCACCCGCGCCGACGGCCACCCCGCTGTCGTTGCCGGCGGTGGCCGACGTGGTCTCGGCCGGTGACCGGGTCTTCGTCAGCGGCGGGCCGTCCTCGACCGACGTCGTGGTGGCCAGCGCGACGGGTGCGGTCGTGGGCACCCTGTCCGGCCTGCCCGGTCCGACCGACCTGTTGCTCAGCGCCGACCGGC
Organism: Micromonospora sp. NPDC049662; assembly: GCF_040675055.1. Classification (NCBI taxonomy): domain Bacteria; kingdom Bacillati; phylum Actinomycetota; class Actinomycetes; order Micromonosporales; family Micromonosporaceae; genus Micromonospora; species Micromonospora sp. NPDC049662. Next base: position 144,563 of record NZ_JBFAOC010000005.1, on the reverse strand, counting down.
AGACCCTCTACGTGGCGCTGCCGACCGCTAATGCCATCGCCGCCTTCGACACCGGCACGCTCGTCGAGTCGGCCCGGTACGACACCGGCGCGGGCGAGTGCCCGTCGTCGCTGGCGCTGACCGGGCGGTACCTGTGGTTCGGGTACGGCTGCGGAGGCTGGGACGGCAACATCGGCCGGATCGACCTGGGCCGCCAGCCGGCGCGGGTGACCACGGGTCTGGACACCGGTAGCGGCTTCTACGGCGCTCCGCTGCTGACCGCCGCCAGCCAGAACCGTTCGGTGCTGTTGGCCGGGCAGCCCGGCCTGAGCCCCGCGTCGGTATACACGTACACGATCGGCACCGGTGGTGCGCTGAGCGCGCCGGGCACCAACGAGTTCATGGCGATTGGCAGCAACCTGCGCGACATCGCCCTCGACCCGACCGGCGCGACCGTGTTCACCGCGTCCGGCGCCCCGTACGAGGTGCAGGCGTTCCCGTTCGCCGACATCACCACCCCGTCGGCGACCTTCCGCACCGGCGCGTACCCCAATGCGGTCGAGGTCTCGCGCGACGGCACCCGGATCGCTGGCGGCGCGGACGCCTCCTACGACCCGGACGTGTTCGTCTTCTCCACGGGCGGCACCGAGCTGGCCCACTTCGAGCTGGGCGACGAGCTCAGCCCCGGCGCGCTGGCCTGGGCCCCGAACGGCGCCCGGCTCTACGCGGTCTCCTACGACTGGACCGGAAACCACCCGGTCACCCTGCACGTCCTGCCCGTCCCGGCCGCCTGAGGGCCGTTCCCGACGCTGAACCGGAGCGTGGGGTCGGACCGGATGGGTCCGGCCCCCGCCCGGGGCGCGGGTTCCGTGCCGGGTCGCCGGGACGGGGCACTAGCCTCACCAGAATGAGTCACGGCTTCGAGACGCTCGCCATTCACGCCGGTCAGGACCCCGAGGCCCGGACCGGCGCGGTGATCCCGCCGATCTACCAGACCAGCACGTACGCCCAGGACGCCGTCGGCGCGCCTCGGCTCGGCTACGAGTACAGCCGCTCCGGCAACCCGACCCGCGACGCCCTCCAGGAGTGCCTGGCCGCGTTGGAGAGCGGGCCGGTGGGTCTCGCCTTCGCCAGTGGCCTGGCCGCCGAGGACACCCTGCTGCGGGCGGTGTGCCAGCCGGGCGACCACGTGATCATTCCGGACGACGCGTACGGCGGCACCTACCGGCTCTTCGCCCGGGTGGCCCAGCGCTGGGGGCTGGAGTTCACGCCGGCCAAGGTCTCCGACCCGGCCGCGGTCCGGGCCGCCGTGCAGCCCGGACGGACGAAGATCATCTGGGTGGAGACGCCGACGAACCCGCTGCTCGGCATCGCCGACATCGCCGTCCTGGCCGGTGTGGCGCACGACGCCGGCGCGCTGCTGGTGGTCGACAACACCTTCGCCTCGCCGTACCTTCAGCAGCCGATCGCCTTCGGCGCGGACGTGGTGGTGCACTCCACCACCAAGTACATCGGCGGGCACTCCGACGTGGTCGGTGGCGCGCTCGTCGTCGCCGACGCCGCGCTCGGCGAGGAGCTGCGCTACCACCAGAACGCGATGGGCGCGATCAACGGCCCGTTCGACGCGTGGCTCACCCTGCGCGGCATCAAGACCCTCGGGGTACGCATGGACCGGCACTGCGACAACGCCGAGCGCCTCGCCGCCTACCTCGACGGGCACGCCAAGGTGTCCGAGGTGATCTACCCCGGGCTGCCTTCGCACCCTGGTCACGAGGTGGCGGCCAAGCAGATGCGCCGGTTCGGCGGCATGATCTCGTTCCGGGCCGCCGGCGGCGAGGACCACGCCGTCGAGATCTGCAACCGGGCCAAGCTCTTCGTGCTCGCCGAGTCGCTGGGCGGCGTCGAATCGCTGATCGAACACCCGGGTCGGATGACACATGCAAGTGCTGCCGGCTCGCCGCTTGAAGTTCCCGGCGATCTCGTGCGACTGTCTGTCGGCATCGAGACGGTCGACGACCTGCTCGCCGATCTGGAGCAGGCGCTGGGCTGACCGCTGGGGAGGACGGCCGTGCAGGACATCATGGCGACCTGGGTCGGGGCGACCGCCAAGCAGATCGCCCGGGGCGTACGGCGGGGTGACGTCTCGGCCACCCAGGTCGTTGCCGACCACCTCGAGTACATCGCCTCGGCCGACCGCGAACTGGCCGCGTTCCGCGCCGTTCGCGGCGGCGAGGCGATCACCGAGGCGGAGAAGGTCGACGAGCAGGAGGACCTGGCCAACCTCCCCCTGGCCGGGGTGCCGGTGGCCGTCAAGGAGAACACCCCGGTCGCGGGCCTGCCCACCTGGAACGGGTCGGCCGCCGCGCGGACCGAGGTCGCGGAGGCCGACCACGAGGTCGTCCGGCGGCTGCGGGGCGCCGGCGCGGTGATCCTCGGGGTCACCCGGATGCCGGAGCTGGGACTCTGGGCGCTCACCGACGACGACAGCGCGGTGACGCGCAACCCGTGGGACAGCACGCGTACCCCCGGCGGTTCCTCGGGCGGCGCGGCCGCCGCGGTCGCCGCCGGCCTGGTGCCGATCGCGCACGGCAACGACGGCCTCGGCTCGATCCGCATCCCGGCGGCCTGCTGCGGCCTGGTCGGCCTCAAACCCGGCCGCGGTGTGGTGCCCTGCCAGCTCGGCGCGGACGACTGGTTCGGTCTCACCGAGCACGGGATGCTTGCCAGCACGGTCGCCGACGCCGCCGTCGGCTTCTCGGTGCTCGCCGGCCGACGCCCGGAGAAGCTGGTCCCGCCGCAACGGCTGCGCGTCGGTGTCTCGCTGCGCTCTCCGGTACGCGGAGTCTCGCCGGACGCGCCCAACCGGGACGCGGTGGCCGCGGCCGGCCGGCTGCTCGCCGCCGCCGGCCACGACACCGTGCCGGCCGATCCGGTCTACCCCACGGCCCTGGGCCTGCAGGGCCTCGCCACCTGGTTCGCCGCGGCAGCCGCCGACGTCCGGGCCGCCGGGCTGGACCGGCGCGGTCTGCAACGCCGTACCCGGCGGCACGTCGCGCTGGGCGAGTGGGCACAGCGGCGCGGCTACGTCCGGGAGGCCGACCGGGTCGCCTGGCGGCAGCGGTCCGTCGACTTCTTCACCGACCACTCCGTCGACCTGCTGCTCACGCCCGCCCTGGCGAGCGCGCCGCCGGAGGCCGGCCGCTGGTCGGAGCGGTCCTGGCGGGCGAACCTGTCGGCCAACATCAGGTACGCCCCGTACGCCGCGCCGTGGAACGTCGCCGGCCTGCCGGCGATCGTCGTACCGGTGGGACGCCGCCCGGACGGCCTGCCGGTCGCCGTGCAGATCGTCGGTCCGCCCGGCTCGGAGCTGCTGCTGCTCGGTGTGGCCGGTCAGTTCGAGATGACCGCCCCGTGGGTGCGCCACGCGCCCGGCTATCCCCTCGTCGGAACGGGGTCGCCGGCCAGCGCATGATCGTCTAGCGTGTGCGCGCACCATCGCGCGAACCACGGGGGACACCAATGCGCTGCCAGACCTGCGGAGACGCCACGTCCTCCGAGCACAACGAATGCCCGCGTTGCTACACGCCGCTCGGCCAGCCGGCGGTCACGCCGGGGCTGCCGACCTACCGCGTACGGGGGATCGGGCTGGCGGCCAGCGTCGCGGTCGGCGCGACCGCCGTGCTCTACCTGGTGGTGGCGCTGTCCCCGCTGATCGGGATGGCGCTGGCCCGGCGGGCCATGGCCGACGACGACCCGGACCTGCTCCTCGGTGTGGTGATCATCAACGTCCTGGTGGCGCTGACCATGGCCGTCGTCTACCTCACCGCCGCCGTCCTGGTGATCATCTGGACCTGGCGGGCGCGCAAGAACACCGACGCCTTCCCCGGCGCACTGCCCACCCTCGGAGCGGGCTGGGCGATCGCCGGCTGGCTGGTGCCGTTCGCGAACTTCGTGGTGCCGGCCCGGGTCGTGGCGAACATCGCTCGGGACAGCCTCTGGCGGCGGTTCACGCCCACCCTCGTGAGCGTCTGGTGGTGCTCCTGGCTGGTGTTCAGCATCGGCGAGCGGCTGAGCAGCCGCCTCGACGACAGGGCGTACGCGAAGCTGCCGGAGACCCCGTTCAACGACGCCGGCTACCAGGCGTACGTCGACCACTACCGGGACTCGTTGCTTCGCAACGCCCTGCCGGCGCTGGGCTGCGCGGTCGCGGCGGTGACGCTGATCCTGCTGATCCACCGGATCTCCGCCGCCCAGGAGGCCCGGATCGCCCGCGCCGCCCCGGCGTGGCCGACCGCCCCGGTCTGGCCAGCACAAGCCTGGCCGCCGGCCCCGGTCACGTCGGCAGGCCAGCCCGCCCCGGCGGCCCCGGCGGCCGTGGCGCCCTCGGCGGCCGTGGCGCCCTCGGCGGCCGTGGCGTCCCCGGCGGCCGTGGCGCCCTCGGAGACGCCGGGGGCCGCGCCCAGGTCGTGATCCACTCCAGATCGCCGATGTGGCGCTGTCCGGGCGACCCGACAGCCCCACGTCGGCGATCTGGAGTGGATCAACGCGGGGGCGGCCCGCAAGTCGGGCGATCGGGGCGTCCGAGGACCGTCGACGCGGGTGGTCGCGTCGCGTACCCCGGTGTCGCCGCCGAGGCCGCCGGGCCCGGATGGCACGATCGGGGCATGACGGAACTGGTCGGCCTCGACGACGTACGGGCTGCGCGGAAACTGCTCGCCGACGTCGTCCGGACCACCCCGCTGGAGCCCTCCCGGCCGCTGAGCGCGGCACTGGGCGGGCCGACGTGGCTCAAGTGCGAGAACGTGCAGCGCGCCGGCTCGTACAAGGTGCGCGGCGCGTACGTGCGGATCTCCCGGCTGTCGGCGGCGGAGCGTGCGCGTGGCGTGGTCGCGGCGAGCGCCGGTAACCACGCCCAGGGCGTCGCGCTCGCCGCCGGGTTGGTCGGCACGCACGCGACGGTCTTCATGCCGGTCAACGCGCCGCTGCCGAAGGTCGCCGCCACCAAGGGGTACGGCGCGCAGGTCGAGCTGGCCGGCAACACCGTCGACGAGTCGCTGGTGGCCGCACAGACGTACGCCGAGCGGACCGGTGCGGTGCTCATCCACCCGTTCGACCACCGGGACGTGATCGCCGGGCAGGGCACGGTGGCGTTGGAGATCCTCGAACAGTGTCCCGACGTGCGGACGATCATCACGGGCGTGGGCGGCGGCGGCCTGATCTCGGGCATGGCGGTGGCCGCCAAGGCGCTCCGCCCGGACGTACGCATCATCGGGGTGCAGGCGGCGGGCGCGGCGGCCTTCCCGCCCTCCCTGGTGGCCGGAGAGCCGGTCCGGCTGCCGGCGTTCGCCACCATCGCGGACGGCATCGCGGTCGGACGGCCGGGGGAGATCACCTTCAACCATGTCCGCAAGCTCGTCGACGAGATCGTCACGGTCTCCGAGGAGGACATCTCGCGGGCCCTGCTGATGCTGCTGGAGCGGGGCAAGCAGGTCGTCGAACCGGCCGGGGCGGTCGGCGTGGCCGCGCTCCTGGCCGGCGTGGTGGAGGTGGAGACGCCGGTGGTGGCGGTCCTCTCCGGCGGCAACATCGACCCCCTGCTGATGATGCGGGTGATCGAGCACGGTCTCGCCGCGGCCGGCCGCTACCTGCGGGTGACCGTGCGCTGTTCGGATCGGCCCGGGCAGCTCGCGTCACTGCTCAGTCAGATCGCCGAGCACCGGGCCAACGTGGTGGACGTGGAACACCAGCGGGCCAACCCGCACCTCGGCCTCGGCGAGGTGGAGGTGGCGCTGTCGGTGGAGACCCGTGGTGTGGAGCACTCCGACACGTTGATCAGCGCGCTGCGGGCCAGTGGCTATCAGGTGGTGTTCGCCGCCGAGGCGTGACAGGCGGTGCCACGCCCCGGCGGCGTTACACCGTAGGGGAGCTGCCGCTCAGCCGGAGAACGGCTCGAAGCTGACCACGGTCACCTTGATGTCGGCGCCACTCGGTGCCGTGTAGGTGCAGGTCTGCCCGGCGCGACCACCCAGGATCGCCTTACCCAGGGCCGACTCGGGGCTGTAGACCGTCAGGTCGGTGGTGGCGGCGATCTCCCGCGAGCCGAGCAGGAAGGTCTCGGTGTCGTCGGTGTCGTCGTCGAAGTAGATCGTCACCACCATGCCGGGTGACACCGCGTCGGCCGTCGGCGCGGCGCCGACCTTGGCGGTGCGCAGCAGCTCCTGCAGGTAGCGGATGCGACCCTCAGCCTTGCCCTGCTCCTCACGGGCGGCGTGGTAGCCGCCGTTCTCCCGCAGGTCGCCCTCTTCGCGGCGGGCGTTGATCTCGGCCGCGATCGCCGGCCGGTTGGCGATGTGCTCGTCGAGCTCGGCCTGGAGGCGGTCGTACGCGTCCTGGGACAGCCAGGTGGCGGGCGCCTCGTTGCCAGTGGACACAGGCGTTCTCCTTGGTTGTGCGTGGCTGGCTGACAGGTGAACTACCAAGTTACCAGTGCGGTACGACACAGCGTGTCGGCGATCACCGCTGGTGTCCGGATCCGGCACCCGCGCTCGATGCCGGGCGACGGCCGTTACCGGGTGATGTCTCCGCAGTTCAGGACGGCGCTCGGCAGCGCAGCACCTCGCCGATGAACGGTCGGGCGCTGGTGTTCAGCCGGTGCCGGGCGCCGACGTGCCGCTCACCCGGGCCGGCGGTCACCGTGACCTCGTCGCGGCCCACCTCGACGCCGGCGCGGTCCCGGGCGCGCAGGACGCAGACGGCCGAGCCGCCCTCCGGCACACGTACCCGGAAGTCGACCACCACCTGGTTGTCCGTGATGTCGGTGTACGTGATCACCTGGGCGTCGTAGACCGGGTCGCCGTACTGCCGGTAGAGCCGCAGTGAGATCAGGCTCAGCCCCACCACCAGCACCAGGAGCACCAGGGCGGCCAGCAGCGTACGACGCCGGCCTCCGCCGGGTGCCCGGCGTCGGCCGTAGCGCCCGGCCGGGAAGACCGGCGCGCCCGGTGAAATTGTGGCGTGCGTCTCGGTCACCGGCGGGTATCTCCTGGCGTTGTTGTCGGCGGCATCGGCAAGAATGGCAGGAGTCCATCCTCCCAGCCCGGCCGAATGCCAGGAACGGCAGGTCGGGTCCCGCAGGTGCCGACCGGCGGCGGGGCGGGGGAGGTTCCTGGCAGGTCAGCCGGTCGAGCCCGGTCGGGTCCACCGGCCGACACAGACGAGGAGCGCCGTAAGTTGGCAGAGCAGCTGCGTCTCATGGCCGTCCACGCGCACCCGGACGACGAGTCGAGCAAGGGTGCGGCGACGATGGCGAAGTACGTCGCCCAGGGGGTCGACGTGCTGGTGGTGACGTGCACCGGCGGTGAGCGCGGCAGCGTGCTCAATCCCAAGCTCGACCGGCCCGACGTCTGGGCCAACATCGCGGACATCCGGCGGGCCGAGATGGACGCCGCGCGGGCGATCCTCGGCGTCGACCAGGCCTGGCTCGGGTTCGTCGACAGCGGCCTGCCCGAGGGCGACCCGCTGCCGCCGCTCCCCGAGGGCTGCTTCGCCCTCCAGGAGGTCGAGGTGGCCGCCGGCCCGCTGGTCCGGCTGATGCGGGAGTTCCGTCCGCACGTGGTGACCACGTACGACGAGGAGGGTGGCTACCCCCACCCCGACCACATCATGTGCCACAAGGTGAGCGTGGCCGCCTTCGAGGCCGCCGGTGATGCGGAGCGCTACCCCGAGCTGGGCGCCCCCTGGCAGCCGCTGAAGCTCTACTACGACATCGGCTTCTCCAAGGCCAAGATCATGGCGCTGCACGAGGCGGTGCTGGCCACGGGCGCCGAGTCGCCGTACGAGGACTGGCTCAAGCGCTGGGACGAGCGTCCGGACAAGGGCCCACGGATCACCACCCGGGTCGACTGCGCCGAATACTTCCCCGTGCGGGACGACGCGTTGCGCGCCCACGCCACCCAGGTCGACCCGGACGGCTTCTGGTTCCACGTGCCCATGGAGATGCAGCAGCAGGCCTGGCCGACGGAGGATTTCGAGCTGGTACGCACCATGGTGGAGAGCCCGCTGCCCGAGTCCGACCTCTTCGCCGGAGTGCGGGAGACGGCGCACGCGCGCTGATCCCGGCCAGGGCTACCCTGGTAGGCAATCGCACATCGGAGGACGACCATGCTGACCGCTGCCCAGGTGCTCGCGGAGAACAACTTCGGGGACACCCGCACGGGTGGTCTGGCCGGCCCGATGGGCCTCCTCCTCATCCTGCTGCTGGCTACCGCCACCATCCTGCTGATCCGCAACATGAACGCCCGACTGCGGCGTCTGCCCGACCGGTTCCCGCAGCCGGGGCCGGCGGTCGATCCGACCAGGGCCGACGCTTCAGTCGTCGATCCGACAGACGGGACCGGCGCGCATGATTCATCCACGCACGCTCCCAATGGGCACCAGCAGCAGCGGAACGGGTAGTCCGCGCGTGATTCACGCCGAACCGGGTGGCGGACCCCTGTTGCGACCACCCGGTTTGGCTTAGCCTTCCGCCGGGGGACCAAAAGTCCCCGAGACGTGCGCGGGAGGGGGCGCCGATGGCCAGCACAGCACCGGCTGCCCGCCGTACCGTTGGTCGGTCGGCTGACGGGGAAGGTCGATGACCTCCGCTCCGGCCGGCGACCCGTTCGACCGGCTCGGGGTGCACGGCATGCCGGTCCGGCTGCGCGTGCTGACGGTCGCGGTGACGCTGACCGCGCTGGTCGCCGCCGTGGTCGGGTTGACGCTTCCGTCCGGGCTGCCGGCCGACGACCCGCTGGGTGGTCCGGCCCGCTTCGGCATCGCGGTCGGTGTCCTGGCCCTGGCCCAACTCGCCCGGCTCCGGTTCCGCGGGACCGCCGGCATGGTCAGCATCACCTGGGGTGAAGCGGCCCTGATCGTCTGCCTCTATCTCGCTCCGGCCGGCTGGCTGCCGTCGGCCACGCTGATCGGCGCCGGGCTGGCCTGGACGGGGTTGTCCCTGCACAGCGACCGCCGCCCGCCGCTGGAGATCGTCCGGATCGCCGCGTCGCTGGCCGCCGCGTCGGCGCTGGCCGTGTCCGTCACCACCGCGTTGGGGCACCCCCTGCTCACCCCGCCCACTCCGGTGCTGGCGCTTGCCGTGATCGCCGGGTCGGTGACGTACCTGATGGTGACGGGTTGGCTCGGCGCGGTGAGCCTGAGCCTGCGGCACGGGCTGCCGATCGGGCCGCCGCTGCTGACCGCGCTGCGCGGCAAGTTGCTGATGTTCGTCGGCAACGTGGCGGTCGGCCTGGTCGTGATCGCGCTGCTGGAGCTGGACCCGCGCTGGTTGCTGCTGCTCCCGCCGCTGCTCTGGCTGCTGCAACAGACCTACCGTTACCGCCTGCGGGCGGACCAGGAACGTCGGACGTGGCGCGCCTTCGCCGAGGCCACCGCCGCTCTCAACCAGCTCGACGAGCGGGGCGTCGCCAGCGCGGCGGTGACGGGCGCGCTGGCGCTGTTCAACGCCGAGTTGGTCGATGTCGAGGTGGCCCGGCCCGACGGCAGGTGGCGTCGCTACCGGGGGGACGCCGGGGGCCAGTTGCTCGACCGGGAGGTCGGCCCGCCCGACAAGTCGGAGCCCGACGAGTACGAGTTGGTCCGCCCCCTGTCGGTGGGCGCCGTGCCGGTCGGTCGGCTCCGGGTCCGGTTCCCCCGCTCCGCCCCGCCCACGACCCGCGAACGGGACGCGGTGGCCGCGTTCGGTGACGCGCTCGCCGCCGCGCTGCACGACGCCGCGACCCACCGCGAACTGCGCCTGGTCACCGCCCGATCGTCGTACGAGGCGGTGCACGACGCGCTCACCGGGCTGGCGAACCGTACGGCCATGCTCGGCAAGGGCGACCAGTCGTTGCGGCAGCTCGCACACGACCACCCGGTGGCCCTGCTGCTGTTGGACATCAACCAGTTCAAAGAGGTCAACGACACCCTCGGACACGCGGCCGGCGACCAGTTGCTGCGGCTGACGGCCAATCGGCTCAGCGCGTTGGCCCGCCCGGGTGACCTGCTCGGCCGGCTCGGCGGCGACGAGTTCGCGCTGCTGCTCACCTCGGTTCCCGTGCTGGGTGACCGGGCCGCGCCGATGGCACACGCGCTGCGTCAGGCTCGTGAGATCGCCGAGCGGCTGGCCGCGCCGACCGAGGTGGCCGGGGTGCGGATGTCCATCGAGGTCTCGGTGGGCGTGGTCGTGGCCGACGCCGGCACCGCCGATCTGACCGAGCTGCTGCGCCGCGCGGACATCGCCATGTACCAGGCCAAGGAGGGTGGCGGCAGCGTTGCCGCCTACGACAGCACCCGGGACGCGGCCAGCACCGACCAGCTCGCCCTGCTCGCCGAACTGCGCGAGGCGCTGAAGGTCGACGACCAGTTGGTGTTGGCGTTGCAGCCGGCGGTCGACCTGGCGACCGGCGCTCCCACCGGGGTGGAGGCGCTGATCCGCTGGCAGCACCCCCGGCGCGGCTGGCTGGGCCCGGCCGACTTCATCCGCCCGGTGGAGAACAGCGAACAGCTCGGCACGTTCACCCGGTACGTGCTCGACAAGGCGCTCGGGGTGGCCGCCGGGTGGGCCCGCGAGGGGCTGGACGTCCCGATCTCGGTCAACCTGTCCGCGCGTAGCCTGCTCGACCCCCGCCTCCCGGCGGAGATCGGCGACGCGCTGCGCCGCCACCAGGTGCCACCCCGCCGACTGGTCCTGGAGATCACCGAGACGGTGGTGATGAGCGAGCTGGAGATCATCGACGAGGTGCTCGCCAACCTCCGGTCGATGGGCGTACAGCTCGCGGTGGACGACTTCGGCACCGGCTTCTCCTCGTTGACGTTCCTGACCCGGATCGCCGTGGACGAGTTGAAGGTGGACCGCTCCTTCGTGATCCGGATGGCCGACTCGCCGGAGGCCGCGGCGATCGTCCGGACCACCGTCGGGCTCGCCCACGAGTTGGGGCTGCGGGTGGTCGCGGAGGGCGTGGAGACGGCCGAACAGCGGCTGGCCCTGGCCGAGCTGGGCTGCACGTCCGCGCAGGGCTACCACTTCTTCAAGCCGATGCCGGCCGACAAGATCGGTGCGGTGCTGGGCACGCTGCGCGACTCGGCCGAGTCGAACGTCTTCCGGCTGCGCGCCGACGGCGCCTCCTGACCGCTCGGCGCTCCCGTCAAGCGGGTCGCCGCAGCAACTCCCACATGACCGGCACCGGCAGCGCCGGATGGGCGCAGGCCGCCCGGAGCACGTCCCGTTCGACGTCGCCTCGGGCCAGCTCCGCCAATGCCTCCGGTCGGGTGTTCCGGTGCTCGGCGATGGCGAGCCGGGTGACGTGGTCGGCACCGTCGAGCAGCCGGGCCAGCAGCTCGCCCGACGCGCTCCAGTTCTCTGCCAGAAGATGGGGCTTGACGGGCAGCCGGCTCAGCACGTCGGGCGGGGTCCGCGAGTTGCTCGCGAGCGCCGCACCGATGCCCCGGACGGGCGTCTCGGCGAGTCGGCGCAGGATCTCGGGATGCCCACAGTGCCGGGCGAGCCAGCGGCGGACCATGGGGTTGCGGTCCTGGGCCAGTTGAGCGGCGGTCTCCTCCGACAGCGACCAGTTGGCGGCGGCGGCAGCGCGTACGCGTGCTGATCGGGACCCCGCGCACTGCGTCAGGAGGGTCTGGAGCGCTTCCTTCGCGTCTTCAACCGGCCACGGCCTCGGACCGGGCTCGCAACCCGACTTCCACCTGCCGAGCAGGTCCTGGAGTTGCTCGACGGAGAGCCGGTCGGCAACTGCCTCCAACCGCTCCAGGTTGGGCAGCGGCCGGAAGCTGTCCTTCGTGAATCGTTCGACAGCCGTACGGGCCACCGTCTCGTCGACATCGCGGGTCAGCGTCGTCAGGGTCTCCGTCGACGTGGCGGAGTGCAGCGCGACCGCTCGGCGGACCTCGGGATCGCTGTCCCGGGCGAGAACCGCCAGCAGGGGGCTGGAGACGTGCTCCGACCAGGTCAGCGCGCGACGGACGGCGACGACCGGGTCCTCGGACAGCGCCACCATCGCCGCTACGGACAGGCGTCCCCACTGGGCGGCCGTCGCGCGGGCCTCCGGGTCGGGGCTGGCGGCCAACTCCTCGCCCAGCCAGTCTCCGGCCTGTTCGATGGCTTCCGCCCGGATGGCGGGGACCTCGTCGTGCGCCAGGATCTCGGCGATCTCGGCTGAGAACTCGCGTTGGCCGATCCCATCGCGTACGGCCGGGTCGGGGTCGCGGGCCAGCTTGGCCTGGATTTCCGGGCTGACATTGGTGAGGAAGGCGATACTTCGTCGCACCTGGGGGTGGGGATCGTCGGCGAGCGCGGCCACGGTCTCCGGTGGGCACGCCTTCAGCCAGGGGACCTCGGACCGCAGCCGGTGGTCGGACGAGGCGCGGAAGGCCGCGATCGCGTCGGGCGGGAAGTCGCCCTCGAAAAGGAGGCGTTGCAACAGATGCGGGTCGCCGGTCTCGACCGTCACCGCCACCAGCGCCGCGACGACGTCAGGAATCTCCTGCGCCAGCGGCGAGTTCCCTTGCAGGCGCTCGGCGAGGACGAGCCGTGGCAGCCGACCGCCGTCCCGAACCAGGGCGAGCAGGACGTCGGTCGGGGCGGCCGGGTTCATCGCGAGTCCGGCGAGCCGGTTCTGGTCGCGGGTGTTGTCCGGGCCGGGCAGTTCGAGCCGCCAGCGCGCCCCCTCGCAGCAGCCCGTCCGGATGACCGTGGGCTCCGCCCAATTCCCCGTCTCGGACATCCGAGCACCATAGCGACACCGCAGCCGAACCGCGCTCCCTCTCTCTGTGCGAGGCTGGAACGGTGAATCGACTCGCCGACGCGACCTCCCCGTACCTGCTCCAGCACGCCGACAACCCGGTCGACTGGTGGCCCTGGTGCGACGAGGCGTTCGCCGAGGCGAAACGACGCGACGTGCCGGTGCTCATCTCGGTGGGCTACGCGGCCTGCCACTGGTGCCACGTCATGGCGCACGAGTCGTTCGAGAACGAGCAGGTCGGTGCGCTCTTGAACGACAACTTCGTGTCGATCAAGGTGGACCGCGAGGAGCGCCCCGACGTCGACGCCGTCTACATGACCGCCACCCAGGCGATGACCGGTCAGGGCGGCTGGCCGATGACGGTCTTCGCCACCCCGGACGGCACCCCGTTCTTCTGCGGCACCTACTTCCCGCGCGCCAACTTCACCCGCCTGCTCCAGTCGGTCACCACCGCCTGGCGGGACCAGCGGGACGAGGTGCTGCGCCAGGGCGCCGCCGTGGTCGAGGCGATCGGTGGCGCGCAGGCCGTGGGCGGCCCCACCGCGCCGCTGGACGGCCCACTGCTCGACGCCGCGGCCGGCAACCTGGCGGGTGAGTACGACGAGACGAACGGCGGGTTCGGGGGCGCCCCGAAGTTTCCACCGCACATGAACCTGCTCTTCCTGCTGCGCCACCACCAGCGCACCGGCGACCCGCGCAGCCTGGAGATCGTGCGGCACACCGCCGAGGCGATGGCCCGGGGCGGCATCTACGACCAGCTCGCCGGCGGTTTCGCCCGGTACTCGGTGGACGCGCACTGGACGGTGCCGCACTTCGAGAAGATGCTCTACGACAATGCGCTGCTGCTGCGCGTCTACACGCAGCTCTGGCGGCTGACCGGCGATCCGTTGGCGCGTCGGGTCGCCCGGGACACCGCCCGGTTCCTCGCCGACGAGCTGCACCGTCCGGGGGAGGGGTTCGCGTCCGCGCTGGACGCCGACACCGACGGCGTCGAGGGGCTCACCTACGCCTGGACGCCCGCGCAGCTCGTCGAGGCGCTGGGCGAGGACGATGGCCGCTTCGCCGCCGACCTGTTCGCGGTCACCGAGGACGGCACCTTTGAACACGGCACGAGCGTGCTCAAGCTCGCTCGGGACGTGGACGACGCCGCGCCCGAGGTCCGTACCCGCTGGCAGGGGGTGGTCGGGCAACTGCTCGCGGCCCGCGACATCCGGCCCCAGCCGGCCCGCGACGACAAGGTGGTGGCCGCGTGGAACGGCCTGGCGATCACCGCGATCGTCGAGTTCCTCCAGGTAGCCGCGCTGGCCCTGGAGAAGCGGGACGAGGGCGCCAACCTGTTGGAGGGCGTCACCATCGTCGCCGACGGCGCGATGCGGGACGCCGCCGAGCACCTGGCCAGCGTGCACGTCGTCGACGGCCGGCTGCGCCGGGTCTCCCGCGACGGCAGGGTCGGCGATCCGGCCGGGGTGCTGGAGGACTACGGCTGCGTGGCCGAGGCGTTCTGCGCCCTGCACCAGCTCACCGGCGAGGGGCGCTGGCTGACCCTGGCCGGCCAGCTGCTGGACAACGCCCTGGAACGCTTCGCCGCTCCCGGCGGCGCCTACTACGACACGGCCGACGACGCCGAGCGGTTGGTCGCCCGGCCTGCCGATCCGACCGACAACGCCACCCCGTCGGGGCGGTCGGCGCTGGTCGCCGGGCTGGTCGCGTACGCCGCGCTGACCGGACAGACCCGCTACCGCGAGGCCGCCGAGGCCGCGCTCGCCACCGTTGCGCCGATCGTCGGGCGGCACGCCCGCTTCGGCGGGTACGCGGCCACGGTCGGCGAGGCGCTGCTGTCCGGTCCGTACGAGATCGCGGTGGTGACCCACGATCCGGCCGGCGATCCGCTGGTGGCCGCCGCCCACCGGTACGCCCCGCCCGGAGCGGTGGTGGTCGCCGGCCTCCCGGACCAGCCCGGAGTGCCGTTGCTCGCCGACCGGCCGTTGGTCGACGGGCGGTCCGCCGCTTACGTCTGCCGGGGTTTCGTCTGCCAGCGGCCGGTCACCTCCGTCGACGAGCTGGTCGCCGAGCTGGGCTGAGTCGGGCACCGGTAGGCTGGCCGCGCTATGGATTCCCGTACCGGTCTGCCTGTTGTCGGCATGGTGGGTGGCGGCCAGTTGGCCCGGATGACCCATCAGGCCGCGATCGCCCTCGGCCAGTCACTGCGTGTGCTCGCGAGCGCCCCCGACGACGGCGCGGCGCTGGTCGCCGCCGACGTCCAGTACGGGGACCACACCGACCTGGCCGCCCTGCGCACCTTCGCCAAGGGCTGCGACGTGGTCACCTTCGACCACGAGCACGTGCCCAACGAGCACATCCGCACGCTGGCGGCCGAAGGGGTGACCCTGTACCCGCCGGCGGACGCGCTGCTGCACGCCCAGGACAAGCAGGTCATGCGGGAACGCCTCACCGAGCTGGGTGCGCCCAACCCGGTCTGGCGGCCGGTCGGCGACCCCGCCGACCTGGTCGGGTTCGGCGAGCAGGTCGGCTGGCCGGTGGTGCTCAAGGCGGCTCGGGGCGGCTACGACGGTCGGGGCGTCTGGATGGTGGACGACGCCACCCAGGCCGCCGAGCTGGCCGCGACACTGCTCGCGGGTGGCACCCGGCTGATCGTCGAGGAGCGGGTGCCGCTGCGCCGCGAACTCGCCGTGCAGGTGGCCCGCTCGCCGTTCGGCCAGGTGGCCGCGTACCCGGTGGTCGAGACGGTCCAGCGGGACGGCATCAACGTCGAGGTGCTGGCCCCGGCGCCCGGTCTCGACGAGGAGCTGGCAGTCTCCGCCCAGCAGCTCGCCATCGACCTGGCCACCGCGCTCGGTGTGGTCGGGCTGCTCGCCGTGGAACTCTTCGAGGTGCGCGACGACGCCGGTCGACCCGCGATCGTGGTCAACGAGCTGGCGATGCGTCCGCACAACTCGGGGCACTGGACCATCGAGGGTGCCCGGACCTCGCAGTTCGAGCAGCACGTGCGGGCGGTGCTGGACTACCCGATGGGCGACACCGCGCTGACCGCGCCGGTCGTCGTGTCGGCGAACGTCCTCGGCGGCGAACCGGACGGGATGTCGGTCGACGAGCGGCTGCACCACCTCTTCGCCGCCGAGCCGGGGGCGAAGGTGCACCTCTACGGCAAGCAGGTACGCCCCGGTCGCAAGATCGGGCACGTCACCGTGCTCGGTGACGACCTGGACGACGTACGGGCACGGGCGGCGCGGGCCGTGCGTTGGCTCCAGGTGGGGCACGAGTGACCCGGGTGGCCGCGAACCAAGGAGGACTCCGGTGACCACGGTTGGGCTGATCATGGGCAGCGACTCGGACTGGCCGACCATGCGGGCCGCCGCCGAGGTGCTCGACGACTTCGAGGTGTCGTACGAGGTGCGGGTCATCTCGGCACACCGGACCCCGGTCGCGATGATCGATTACGGGCGTGAGGCGGCCGACCGAGGGCTGAAGGTGATCATCGCCGGTGCCGGTGGCGCCGCCGCGCTGCCGGGCATGGTCGCCTCGGTGACCCCGTTGCCGGTGATCGGCGTGCCGGTGCCGCTGAAGCACCTCGACGGCATGGACTCGCTGCTGTCCATCGTGCAGATGCCGGCGGGGATTCCGGTGGCCACCGTGTCGATCGGCAACGCCCGCAACGCCGGCCTGCTGGCCGTTCGGATCCTCGGCGCGTCCGACGAGACGCTGCGCACCCGGATGGCCACCTACCAGCAGGACCTGGAGAACCTCATCAAGACCAGGGACGCGGCCCTCCAGGCCACCCTGCCCTAACCCGCACACCCCGCGCCCCGCACCCAACCACCTCCGCGATCTTGCACTTTCGGTGGTCGCTAAGCGGCATTTGCCCAACTTTGCGGCGACAGAAAGTGCAAGATCGCGGAGAGGCCACCGACGAACCCGGCACGCTCACCGTGCCCACTCACGCACGCCGCCGTGACCCTCCGGTTTCACCTCATGCCGCGTAGCGCGGTCTGGAGGCGTTCCTGGGCGCGACGACGGCGTTCGTTGCTGGCCCCGAGGACGAGCAGCAGGATGCCCACGGGGATCAGCACCAGCCACGGGCCCAGGCTGAACAGCGCGTGGATGGCGGCGATCGCGGTGACCGACGCGCCGACGATCACCGGTGCCTGCTGCCGGCTGGACGAGCCGAAGATCAGCACCGCCACCGCACCGAGCAGCAGCAGCATCTGCCGCAGCGTGCTGGACTCGGTGGCGAGCACGATCGCCAGGGTCGGCAGGAATGCGGCGACCAGCGCCGGCCCGTACGCCACCCAGCTGCTCAGGTCCGGCCGGTGGCGCAGTTCCAGCACGCCGACCAGCAGGGCCAGCGCGGCGAACGGCAGCGTGTACGCCTCGGGCAGCGCCACGTCGGCGACGCGCATGAGGATCCACCAGGCGGTTATCTCGCAGAACACCACCGCCCAGAAGAGGATCCGGCGCTCCACGGGCCGCCGGCCGGGCCGGGTCGCCGCCACCCCGAGGACGGCGCCCCAGGCGGCCAGCAGGGCGGCGATGTGCCGTGGCGAGTCGAAGGCGAGCGCCAGCGCGATCAGGGCCGCGGCGTACCCGGTCCACTGCACGGTGGCCGCCTCGCGCTGTGCCTCGGGGCGGCGCAGCTGGGGCAGGGTCGCCGCGAGCACCTGGAGGACCGCGCCGACGGCGAGCACCCCGAACGCGGACCAGACCGGGGCCAGCCCGGCGATCAGGCCGGCGGTGAGCACGAAGAGCTGAGCCATGACCGAGGCGAACAGCCAGCCGAGGATCCGGGCGCGCTGGGTGGTGCCGAACAGGGCCGCCACCACGCCCACGCCCACCGCGCCGCCGAGGGTGAACAGGGTCAGTTGCTCCTCGGCCAGGCTGCCGGCCAGGCCGGCGCCACCGGCGGCCAGACCGATGACGAACACGAGCACCCGGGCCAGCCGCAACGAACGGGCCGGCTCGACGAGCGGCGGTGGCGGGGTCAGGGCGAGACCGAGCATGGAGATGGTGAACACGGACAGCGCGGCGAGCGTGCTCGCCGGCCACCTGCTGCCCAGCGCGATGGGCGCGATCAGCAGCGTGACGGCCGCGCCGGGGAGCACCACCGGTACGGCACGGGACCGCCGTCCGCCGCTGAAACCGGTGGCGGCCAGGGCCGCCGTCGCGGTGAGCAGCAGCGCGGTCAGCACGTGGGTCGGATTGACCAGGTCCGGCGGTGGGGTGAGCAGTTCCGGCGGCGGACCCTGCCAGATCCGGTTCAACGTGCGCTGCGGCTCGACCAGGGCGAAGACCAGCGCGGGCGCGATCGAGACGAGGGCCAGGGCGGTCGGCAGGGCGGCGGCCGCGAGCGCGCCGGCCGAGGGGCTGACCCGCCACCGCCGCCGATCCGGGTCGTCCGGCAGCCGGCGCAGCGCGCCGTCGAGCAGCACCGCCCAGCGTCGGACCGGCTGGGCGGCGGCGGTGGGCGGTACGGTCGCCGCACGGATCAGCTCGGCGAGGACACCGAGCAGCGCGGCGGCGGCCGCGTAGACCCCTACGGGCAGGCCGGTCGGGATGGCGGCGAGGGCACTGATGCTCGCCCCGCCGACCACGGCCACACTGACCCAGGGCAGGTACTGCGGCACGTACCGGCGTACGGCGGCCACACCGGCCAGACCGAGGCTCGACGCGGCCAGCGCGGCGGTCAGCACCACCTGCGCCGAGTGCTGGAACTCGACGGCCAGCGCCGCCACCGCGCCCGGCAACGCCAGCAGCGCGGCACCGGCCGCCGCGCCGCCGATCTGCGCCAGGTGCGGCGGCATGCCCTCGGTCTCCAGGTCGGTCACCTGGGGCCGGGCGAGGACGCGGGCCAGCGTGGCGACGACGACACCGATCAGCGCGATGCTGCCCAGCGCGAGCGCGGTGGTCCACGGGCGGACCAGACCGGCGCCGGCCCCGTGCAGCGCGACCACCCCGGCCACGGTGGCCCGGGACAGCCCGGCCCGGGGCTCCTCGGTGGCCACCGCCGCCATCCCGAAGACGGTGGCGACCATGGCCCCGACCAGCACCGGCGACCACCAGGGCAGGTCGAACGCGGCCGGCGCGCCGATGGTGGCGAGCACCACGGCCACGCCGGACGCGTCCCAGCGCCAGGGCGGTGGCAGCAGGACGCCGGCGGCGACGGCCAGCAGCAGCAGCGCGATCGGCGCCTGCCAGGTCGAGCCGCCGGTCGGCGCCGCCGGCCAGTTGCTCAGGTCGCCGTTCCAGATCGGTCCGGGCGTGGCCAGCACGCCCACGCCGCCGCGCAGCGCTGTCCAACCGGCGAGCACCCCGATGAGTACGCCGCCGACGGCGATGCCGAGGATCGGGCCGCGTCGCCACTCCTCGGGCATGGCGCGGGCGGCCACGGCGACGACCAGGACCAGGCCGGCGGCCACCGCCAACTGCCCACCCGGGGCGAGGACCGCGGCGATCCGCACCATCGTGGCGATCAGTGCGGTGGTCACCGCCGCGGCGGCCAGGTCCGAGCCGTCCAGGGTCAGGTCGGAGCGGCGGCCGGCGTCGATCGAGGGGGCCAGGAAGAGCAGCACCGCGGCGATCAGCAGGAGCGCCCCGACCCACGCGTCGGCGACGGTGGCGCCGGGCGCGCCGAAGGCGGCGGCGGTGACGACGAGCGCGCCCATCCCGGTGCCGACCGGCAGGGGCACCGGGATGCGCCGCTGGGAGACCTGCACCATCGCGGCGTACCCGAGGGTCACGCAGACGGCCAGGAAGCTCGCCGCGAGCACCGGGACGGTCGCCTCGCGCAGGCTGGCCGGGGTGGGAGTGTCGTCGACGGGGACGGTGGCGGCCACGAACGCGGCCACCGCGCCGGGCAGCGCGAAGGCCGCGCCTCCGGCGGCCCAGGCGGTGACCGTCTCGGCGGCGGCCGAGGCGATCCGGACCCGGGGCGCCAACGCGACCAGCGCGCCGGCCGCGAAGAGGGCGAGCAGGACCGCGGCCGTGAGCGCGGGCCGGGACAGGCCTGCGCCCGCGCCGAACAGGCCCACCACGGCGGCGCCGACTCCGTGGGCCAGGGCGGCCCGGGGGGTACGCGCGGAGAGGCCGATGACACCGATGCCGATCGCGGTGATCACCATCGGCCAGGGGGCGGCCGCCCAACCGAGGCCGAACGACGCCGGCACGGCGAGCGCCGTCAGCGCGGCTCCGGCGACCGCGAACTCGCGGCGGATCTCCGGTGGCAGGGCCAGCATCGCGGCAATGGTGAGCAGGAACGCGGCGGCGGCGAGCTGCCACGTGGTCGGGCCGACGGCGGCGGCCAGCTCGGCGGCGTGCCGGTCCAGGTCGGCGTCCCAGGCGGGCAGTGCTGCCCGGACGGGGGCGACGCCGGCCCGCAGGGCGCCTCCGGCGACCATCAGCCCGCTGACGGTGAGCGCTACCGCCGAGGCGATCTGTGGGCCGCGGCGGGCGGCCTCGGGGATCGCGCGTACCGCGAGGCCGGTCGCCGTGATCACCGCCGCGATCAGCAGCAACGCCTGGCCGGGCAGGGCGACGGAGGCGACCCGGCCGAACGCGCCGATCACGGCCAGGGTGACGATGCCGGCCGCCACGTCGGGCAGCGGTGGGCGGCGCAGCACCAACGCGCCGGCCAGCCCGACGGCGGCGGCCAGCAGCAGCACCAGCCCGGCGCCGGTCGCCGTCGGCACGGCCTGTGCCCGCAGCAGCGCGGTGACCGCGTACGCCAGGGCGACCGCGACGGCCACCGCGTGCAGCGACCAGGTCAGCTCGCGCAGTCCGGGCACCGGGCGGACGGAGGGGGTGTCGTCGGCGCCCGCGCCAACGTCGACCACCTCGCCGGCCTCCTCCGGGTCGCCCTCCGGTCGGGCCTCGGCGTCGCGCTGGCGCGGCGTCGTCGACGGCCGAGCCGGCTGCGGCAGGTCCTGCCCGGGGGCGCGCTCCACCACGATCGGCGAGCGGGCCAACCAGAGGTCGAGCAGGGCCACCAGGGTCAGCACCAGCGCCCAGCCACCCGGCCCGGTGATCCGGTCGTACGCGAGCAGCGGCAGGACCGGCTGCGCGGCGACCACGGTCGCGAAGCGGGGTGCGCGCAGACCCGTCCAGGCGGCGTAGCCGACGGACACGGCGGCGGTGGCCGCGAAGATCAACCCGGCGAAGACGGCGCCCGAGGTGCCGCTGCCGATCCGGTCCACCGCCCAGAGCGCATAGCCGGCCAGCGGCACGAGCAGCAGACCCACCGCCGAGATCGTCTCCGCGGTGGAGGTGAGCCCGCGTCGCGCCAGCGCCGGCGGGGCGAGCAGCATCAGCGCGGTGGCGAGCAGCAGGACGCCGAGGCGGGCCAGCGCGTCCATCGAGCTGGTCGCCACCGCGGCGAAGACCACCGCGGCCACGGCGAGCAGCAGCGCGCCCAGCCCGAGCGGGATGTTCTGCACCTCCCGGCTGGACGCCTCCGGCGGGTGTTCGGGATCGTCGGCGTCCAGCCAGGACGGCCGGGGCGGGGGCGGCGGCGGGTCCTCCGGAACGGGCGGCGTGCCCTGGCGTGGAACCCGGGGCGGCGGTGCGGCGGTGCCGGTGCCGGGGCTGGCCGTCGGCGGACGGCGACCGGGGCGGCGGCGCAGCACCCGGCGGGGTCGGGTCGCCTGCTTGATCCGTTCCTCACCGGCGTGGGCGAGGATGTCCCGCTGGAAGAGCGCGGCCTGCATCTTGGCGGCGATCTGCCGCTGCTCGCTGGCGATTGCGGCGTCGCGCCTCTTCATCTCCGCGATCGAGCGCTCGATGTCCGCCAGATGCTCGACCCACTGCGGCTGGTCGGCCCCGCAATGGGGGCAGTGCACGGCCGGCTTGATCTCCCGGCCGCACGAGGAGCACTGAAAGGTCGCCACGACACCCCTCCACCCGCACTGTGGACTCCCACTGTCGCAGCATGCCCAAAGCTGGCGCGGATTTCGACACTTGTCGGCGGGTCCGGGGCAAACAACATCACCGGCCGGCCGCCAAGGGTGCGTCGCGGCCGGCCGGTGAGTGGTGGATCGTCAGGGACGGCCCATACCCCGGTACTCCCAGCCGGCCTGGGTCCACAGTGCCGAGTCGAGGCAGTTGCGCCCGTCGACGACCTTGCGGCCGCGGACCAGCTCGCCCAGGGCGACCGGGTCGGCGTTGCGGAAGTCCGCCCACTCGGTGAGGACGCAGACCAGGTCGGCGTCGGCGACCGCCTCGTTGATCCCGGGCTCGTAGGTCAGCTCGGGCACCGCGCGGCGGGCGTTCTCGGTGCCCTGCGGGTCGTACACGTGGACGTCGGCCCCGGCCTTCTGCAGCAGTGCGGCGACGGCGAGCGCCGGGGCGTCGCGGACGTCGTCGGTGTTGGGCTTGAAGGTCGCGCCCAGCACGGCGATCCGGGTGCCGGAGAAGTCCGGACCGGCCGGCCCGGAGCGGCGGCCGAGCAGGTCCGCCGCGAGCTGGAGCACGCGGGTCCGGCGACGCAGGTTGATCAGGTCGACCTCGTGCAGGAAGCGCAGTGCCTCGCCCGCGCCCAGCTCCTGTGCGCGGGCCTGGAAGGCGCGGATGTCCTTGGGCAGGCAGGCGCCGCCGAAGCCGAGGCCGGCCTGGAGGAAACGGTTGCCGATGCGGGGGTCGTAGCCGATGGCCCGAGCGAGCTGGGTGACATCGCCGCCGCTGGCCTCGCAGACCTCGGCCATGGCGTTGATGAAGGAGATCTTGGTGGCCAGGAAGGCGTTCGCCGCGACCTTGACCAGCTCGGCCGTGGCGAAGT
Source organism: Micromonospora sp. NPDC049662 (assembly GCF_040675055.1). Classification (NCBI taxonomy): domain Bacteria; kingdom Bacillati; phylum Actinomycetota; class Actinomycetes; order Micromonosporales; family Micromonosporaceae; genus Micromonospora; species Micromonospora sp. NPDC049662. Next base: position 122,012 of record NZ_JBFAOC010000005.1, on the reverse strand, counting down.
CGGTGACCACCAGGGGCACCTCGCGGTCCTCGGTGGCGGCCAGGTCGAAGACGCCCTTGTGCGCGGCGTAGAGCATGCCGTTGGCCCACTCGCTCTTGACGCCGACCACGATCCGGTTGGGTCGCAGCACGTCGTCGACGGCGAAGCCCTCCTGGAGGAACTCGGGGCTCCACGCCACCTCGACGCCCAGGTCGTCCGGGGTGTGCTTGCCGACGAGCTGCTCGACCCACTCGGCGGTGCCCACCGGCACGGTCGACTTGCCCACGATCAGCGCCTTGCGGGTCAGGTGCTGGGCGAGGCCGGTCACCGACGCCTCGACGTACGACAGGTCGGCGCCCATCCCGTCGGCCCGCTGCGGGGTGCCGACGCAGATGAAGTGCACGTCACCGAAGTCGGCGGTCTCCGCGATGTCGGTCGAGAACCGCAGCCGGCCGGCGGCGAGGTTGCGCTTGAGCAGCTCGTCCAGGCCGGGCTCGTGGATCGGCACCTCGCCGGCGTTCAGCATCGCGATCTTGTCCGCGTCGACGTCGAAGCCGAGCACCTCGTAGCCCAGCTCGGCGTAGCAGATGGCGTACGTCGCACCGAGGTAACCGGTCCCCAGGAACGTCACCCGCGGCCGAGACGCGCCCGAGGGCGGCGTCACCGCGGCGATGGCGGGGGTCGGCTGGATGGTGGGGTAGGGGATCGTCACGCCTGTCTTCTCCGCTCGCACTGGCGGCGCGTCGTCGCGTCGCATTCTGCTGCGGCGCCTGGGCGGGCACCGGAGGGGTGGCTCACTGTCTGCCTTCCATCATCGCCCAGCGGCGCGGGTGCTCCGTCATGCCCATACCTACGCGCCGGTAACATCACCTGAACTGCAGTCGCTATCCTTCAGTCTGCGCGGTCGGCGGTCAGGGGAGGCCACAGACTGCGCATGATAGCGGTGAAGGGGAGGGGCCGACATGGCCGCAGGGGAGTCGTTCGACGTCTACCGGTTGCCCGAGGAGCACGAGGCGATCCGGGAGGCGGTCCGGGAGGTCTGCGCCGCCAAGGTGGCGCCGCACGCCGCCGAGGCCGACGAGACCGGGGAGTTCCCGAAGGCGTCCTACGACGCGCTGCGGGCCGCCGACTTCCACGCCCCGCACATCCCCGAGGAGTACGGCGGCGCGGGCGCGGACGCCCTGGCCACCGCCATCGTGATCGAGGAGGTGGCGCGCGCCTGCGCGTCCTCCTCACTGATCCCGGCGGTGAACAAGCTCGGCACGATGCCGCTGCTGCTGGCCGGCTCCGACGAGATCAAGCGCCGCTACCTGACGCCGGTCGCGGCGGGCGATGCCATGTTCTCGTACTGCCTCTCCGAGCCGGAGGCCGGCAGCGACGCCGCGTCGATGACCACCCGCGCGGTGCGTGACGGGGATCACTGGGTGCTCAACGGTGTGAAGCGGTGGATCACCAACGCCGGCGTCTCCGAGTTCTACACCGTCTTCGCCGTCACCGACCCCGCCGCCCGCTCCCGGGGCATTTCGGCGTTTGTGGTCGAGAAGTCCGATCCGGGGGTGAGCTTCGGCGCGCCGGAGAAGAAGCTCGGCATCAAGGGCTCGCCGACCCGCGAGGTCTACCTGGACAACGTGCGGATCCCCGCCGACCGGATGATCGGCGCGGAGGGCACCGGCTTCGCCACCGCCATGAAGACCCTGGACCACACCCGGGTCACCATCGCCGCGCAGGCCGTCGGGATCGCGCAGGGCGCGCTCGACTACGCCAAGGGGTACGTCGCCGAGCGCCGGCAGTTCGGCAAGGCGGTCGCCGAGTTCCAGGGCATCCAGTTCATGCTCGCCGACATGGGCATGAAGCTGGAGGCGGCCCGGCAGCTCACGTACGCCGCCGCCGGCAAGTCCGAGCGGGGCGACGCCGACCTGACCTACTTCGGCGCGGCGGCGAAGTGCTTCGCCTCCGATGCCGCCATGGAGATCACCACCGACGCGGTGCAGTTGCTCGGCGGCTACGGCTACACGCGGGACTACCCGGTCGAGCGGATGATGCGGGACGCCAAGATCACCCAGATCTACGAGGGCACCAACCAGGTCCAGCGGATCGTCATGGCGCGGCAACTCCTCGCCAACGTCGTCTAGGACCTGCCTCGGGTCCCTGGCCGGCCTGTCCGCGCCCCGGCCTGTCCGCGCCTCGGCCTGTCCGCGCCTCGGCCTGTCCGCGCCCCGACCGCCGCGCCCCGACCGCCGTGCCCGGACGCGGCGGTCGGTGGCGCTGCCGATCCGTCCCGCGACGGTCGCCGGTGCGGCCCGTCATCCGATCGCCGTTCGCAACGCGGCGCCCAGCCCGGCCGTCTCGATCTCGGCGGAGTCCAGCAGGGCCCGGTGCGGGTTGCCGACCGGGGTCGGCTTGCCGACGGCGTAGCCCTGGGCGAAGTCCACCCCGTAGTCGCGCAGCAGGCGCAGGGTGGCCTCGCTCTGGACGAACTCGGCGGCGGTCCGGATCCCCAGCCCCCGGCACATGTCGACGAAGGACTGGACGATCACCTGGTCGGGACGGGACTCCTCGATCTTGCTGATGAAGTCGCCGTCGATCTTTACCAGGTCGATCGGGAAGTACTTCAGGTGCGTGAATGTGCCGTATCCGGAGCCGAAGTCGTCCAGGGCCAGCCGACAGCCGATGTCCCGGATCCCGCAGGCGAAGTCGATCGCCTGCGTCAGGTTACCGATCAACGCCGTCTCGGTGATCTCGAAGGTGACCTGGGAGGGGTCGATGACGTGCCGCTTCATGACCTCGTGGACATGCTCCAACAGGTGCGGATCGCCGAGCGACCGGCCCGAGACGTTCACCTGGTAGTGCGAGGTTCGTGGTCCGTGGGCGATCAGCTCCATGGTGTGGTCGATGACCCAGCGGTCTATCGGCCAGATCTCGTCGACCCGTTCGGCGACGTCCAGGAACGCCGACGGCGGTACCGGCTGGCCCGTGCCGTCGAGGACGCGGAGCAGGATCTCCTGGCGGGTGATCTGGTTGAGGCTGAGGTCGAGAATCGGCTGGGCGTAGAGCGTGAAACTGTTGCCGGCGACCGCCGCCCGGATTCGGCTCCGGCAGGTCTCCTGCCGGTCCTCGGGACGGGCCGGCTGTCGCAGCACGGTCAGTGGCACCTGCTCTCGCTTGGCCTGTCGCCAGGCGCTCTCCGCGTCCACCAGCAGGTCGAAGCCGCTACTGTCGTCGCCGTCCTGGTACCGGACGAGACCGCCCCAGGCGTCGAGGCGTACCCGTTCCCGGTCCTGGCCGACGACGAACGCGTGACTGCGCAGGCTGTCGATGATGCTCTCCGCGATGGTCGTGGCCGACCTCATCGTGGTGTTCTGTAGCAGCACGCCGAACTCGCCCGGGCCGACGAGCCCGCACACGGCGGTCCGGCGGGCCACGTTCTTCACCACACCGGCTATCGCGGCGGCGAGCCGATCCTGGGTCGCGTGGTCGTGCCCGGAGATCGGTAGGTTCAGTGGCTCGGCGGCCACCACGAGCAGGGCCCCCGACCCGCCGCGTTGGGTCCGGTCAACCTCGTCGGCGAAGCGCGGGCGGGTCAGCAGGCCGGTGGCCGGGTCGCGGCTGATCAGTTCGGTGCGTGCGGTCTCGCACCGGCGGGCGAGCCGGTCCCGCTCCTGGCGGGCCAGCTCCAGGTCGGTGACGTCCTGACCGGTGCCGATGATGCCGTGCGGCCGGTCGAACCGGTCGATCAGGACCTCGATGTAGCAGTGCACGTACCTGGTCGCCCCGTCCGGTCGGACCACCCGATACGTCGTCTCCTTGACCGTCTGCTCCCGCCACGCCAGGTGGATGGTCCGACGAACGGCGTGCGCGTCCTCGGGATGGACCAGCTCGAACAGCAGATCGGCGGAGGGTCGGATCGTGCCGGGGGCACAGCCGAGGATCAGTGACATCTCGTCGGACCAGGAGATCTCTCCGGTGGCGGAGATCCAGGTGATGGTGCCCAACTTCGCCAGCTGTGCCGCGCGGGCGATCCGGGCGGCTTCGTCGGCGTCGGCGTCGGCGTTCAGCGGGTCGTGCGGGTCGACATCCACGACGAGATCCCGCCCGGCCGTCACGGCGTGGGCGTAGGCCTGCTGGATCTGCCGGCTGGCGCGTCGGGCGCGCGCGCGTTCGAGGGGGGTGGGAGCACGTTCGGCCGCGAGTGCCAGGACGTCGTCGAGGTTCACGATGACCTCCCCGTGGGCTTGTTGAAACCGGCCTGTTCCGCGAGGCGCTGCAGATGCTGACGCGCCTGCTGCTTGTAGGCGCGAACGGTGGTGTGGGCGAGACCCAGCATCCTGGCGATGTCGAGGTCCCGCCAGCCGTCGAAGAAGAGGACGAACACCTCCGCCTGCCGGGGCGGCAGTTGCTGCAGCCACGCGACGAGCAACTCGTCCGCCTCCCGAGGGTCGGTCGGCTGGGTGAGGAACTCGGGGGGCACCTCGTCCAGGTTCGTCGTGGTAGTGCTGGTCCGGCTTCGCCGGCTCTGCTGCCCCTGGAGCTTGTGCCGCGCCGTCTTGAGCACCCAGGCCAGGGGCTTCTCGAAGGTGCGGATCTGCGCCCACTTGGCCCGAGTGGTGATGAATGTCTCCTGGACCGCCTCGTCGACGAGGTCCCGATTGGCGCAGCGGGCCCGCAGGAAGCGCTCGACACGCAGGAAGTTGTCGTCGCAGAAGGCCGTGAAGGACGCCTCCAGCTCGGCCGGGGTGGGTTCGGGCGAGCGGGTTGCGGCGCGGGCCGCGGCAGAACTGTTCCGGTTCACGCCGCCTCCTTGTCGCTGGTCTGTCGAGGTCCACGTAGCTCCACGACGCGGTGCCCGTCACGGTCCCGCTCGTCGACCGTGATGTTCTCGTGGCGACCGCTGACCAGGGTGATCAAGCCCGCCGCCCGGGCCGCTGTCCGTGCGGACAGCTCCCGCTCCGCGTGGAGCCGGGTGCGGTGCCGGAGGTAGGCGCGGACCAGCCCGATCACCGCCCCGGCCACCAGTCCCAGAACCACTGCGGTCGAGCTGTCGGGAACAAGCCCTCGCAATTGATCGATCATCCTCGCCTCACGCATCCGTAGTGGCCTTTCCGCATATAACTCTCTGTGGAAGGGCGGAATGTAGATGGGGATGCTCGTGGAATCTGTACGCATGATCGACTCATGGCTCTGAGCTGTATCTATTCCACCGTTCGGCCACAATAGAGGGTCCGTTCGGGCGCGTGACGGCGGAAACGCGAATATAGCGCTCTGTAGTCGAGCTGCGGCTGATGGTGCTCGACCGGAAATGGGAATTGCATTAAGCGAAAATCGCGACTCGGTTAATCCCGATGCCTTCCCCGACTCGGGGCGACTACCCGGTCGAGCGGATGATGCGGGACGCCAAGATCACCCAGAGCTACGAAAGCGCCAACCAGGTGCAGCGGGTCGTCATGGCGCGGCAACTCCTGAAGGGCTGACAGCGCCGATCAGCCGGCCCGGCGACGCGGTACGCGGTTGTTCGGCGTTGTGCGGGATTGATTGATCGGTGCCTTCGTCAGCGGCGATCAACTTCGCTCTTCCGTAGAAGTTGACGGCGGGACGGCTCTCAACCAACCCCGTCCCGGAGGAGTGGAAGTCATGATGCTGCGCAAGGCGTTCGGAGCGCTGCTGGCGTTGCTGACCTTCGGCACGGTGCTGGTCGTCACGGCAGCCCCGTCGCAGGCGGCGGTGGCCTGCTCGGGCACGGTCACCTACAGCTACGCGTACCCGCCGAGCAAGCCCGTTGCCGAGCTGGTCATCTACTACAACAGCACCAACGGCGGCACGAACAGCGCCTGCATGTACCACCGCGGCGCGGCGTACGGCTCCTCGGCGCGGACCTCCGTGCAGATCGCCCGGTGCGCGGAGACCTCCGGCACCGGCTCGTGCACCGCCACCGCGATCTCCACCAAGGACAACGCCGACTACCTGTACTACGCCGGTCCGCGCGGAGTGACCGGCACGGCGAACAACTGCGTCGACGCGTACGGCGAGATGGACTGGGCCGGCACCACCTACTGGATCCACTCCGGTCGCCAGGGCTGTTGAGTTCGGTGACGCCGAACCGGTGGCCCGGTGGGATCCGTCCCGCCGGGCCACCGGTGGTGTCCGTCCGCGTACGCCCCCGTCAGGGGTAGAGGCAGGCGGTACGGCGGGCGGCGAGCCTCTGGTCGGCGGCGAGCGGCAGGGCCTCGGCGGTGCTGGAGCCGTCGGGGCGGGCCACCCGCACGTCGAGCACGTCGGTCGGCGCGCCACCGCCGAGACAGGCGACCGCGGCCACCGGGATTTCGGCAGTGGATCCGGGTTGCCCGGACCGGCGGTCGAGCTTCCAGACGAGGTCGAACGGCGGGGCGGCCAATCCGGTCATTCCGATCTGGTGCCAGCGGCGCTCCGCCGGCAGCGCGGGGTCGTCCGCGTAGTAGGCGGCGAAGCCGACGATCTCCACGTGCGTGCCGGTCGCGCTCAGCCGCCACCCACCCGGGCCGGTCACATCGGGGGCGATCGCCAGGGCGATCGCGGCCGGCCCGGGTCGGTCGCCCCGGCAGCGGGACGGTTCCAGGCCCGGGGGTGGGTTGCCGTGCACCACCCCGGAGGCGATCAGTCCACCGTCGGCCAGGCTGAACCAGCGGATGTCGGGGGTCTGGGAGGTGGAGTCGGCGATCCGCTCACCCAGGCAGTAGCCGGTGAGCCCGATCACGCAGCCGGGCTGAATGGTGTAGAGGATGCCCTGGTCGCGGCGGGGCTCGCCCCGGACATGCACGCCACTGCCGTAGGTGACGGCGGTGAAGGCGGCGTCCGTGGTGGTCGCCGGGCAGGCTGTGGTGGTCGTCGTGCCAGCCGCCGTCGCCCCGCTGGCCGGCCATTTCAGCTGGGTCATCGGCACCACGGCGACCGTACCGGCGAGGCTGGCGACCGCCACCGCCGCCAGCACCAGTCGCCGTCGGAGTTTCCGGTGCCGCGGGGGGCTCGCGGGCTGGTCGTGGGTCGGTCCGGCTGCGCCGCTGGAGGCGGTTGGCTCACCGGTAGCCGGGGCGGGTGGATCCCCGGCAGGCACAGTGGATGGTGACTCGGCGAGAGGCGTCGCGATCGGTCCGGCCGGCCTCGAGTCCGGTGTCGCTGCCCTCGCCGGGTCGGCTGGTGCGCCGGCCGAACCGGCGGCCCGCAGCTCCTCGTCCAGTTCAAGCCAGCGCTGCCTCCACTGGGCGGTGTCCCCGCCGCAGGCCCCGACGTACGCGAGCAGCACGTCGAGGCTGGGTTGCCGGATTCCGCTGGCCGCGGCGGAGAGGGTCGAGGCGCTGTAGCCGGCGATCTCGGCCAATCGCCGGTAGGTGGGGTTGCCGGCTTCGACACGTAACTTTCGTAGCTCATGGGCGAAAGACGACAACGGTCCAGCGGTCGGATCTACGGGCCGCTCGTGCCGAGCCATGCCGCTCCCTTGTCTCGGTAAGTCGTCCAAAGTAGGGAATGATATTGAATTCCTCGATCGGCAGACGACGGCTACCAGGGTGCGGGGGTGGCCTGGGGACCGGGGCCTGATCGACCCGGTGCGGGCCCGCTCCCCGGGTACGTGAGCGCCGCGCGGGAATCTTGATCCACCTCCATGGCGTTGCAGCCGGGAGAGTCACCCCGCCCCGGCCTCGTCGACCTCGATGACGGCGCTTCCGCACCCGGAGAGAGATCAAGTTGGCGAAGCCCACCTCCGAGCAGGACGCGCTGCCCGGCGACCTGATGACCAACCGCCAACGCACGCAACTCGTGCTCGTGCTCGGTGCGTTGATCGCCATCGGCCCCCTGACCATCGACATGTACCTGCCGGCGCTGCCGGCCATCACGACCGGCCTGCAGACCACCGAGACCGCCGTGCAGTTGACGCTCACCGGCACGTTGATCGGCCTCGCGCTGGGCCAGTTGCTGATCGGGCCGGTCTCCGACGTGGTCGGCCGACGCCTGCCACTGCTCGCCGGCCTCGCCGCGCACATCGTGGCGTCCGTACTGTGCGTCGTCGCGCCCAACATCGCCGTGCTCGGCGCACTACGCGTCCTGCAGGGCCTCGGCGTCGCCGCCGCCACCGTGGTCGCCACGGCCGTCGTCCGCGACCTGTTCAGCGGCGCGTCGTTCGCGCGGATCTTCTCCCGGTTGATGCTGGTCATGGGGCTCGCCCCAGTCCTCGCGCCGACGCTGGGCAGCGGACTGCTGCGCTGGACCGAGTGGCGCGGCGTGTTCGCGGCGTTGGCCGTACTGGGCGCGTTGCTGATCGTTGTCGCGGCCACGAAGCTGCCGGAGACCCTCGACGTGTCGCGCCGCCGGCACGGTGGTGTCGCGGCGACCCTGCGGGACTACCGAGGACTGGTGAGCGATCGGGCCTTCGTCGGTCTGGTGCTGGTCGCCGGGCTGGCCATGGCGTCGCTGTTCGCGTACGTCTCCGGGTCGTCCTTCGTCCTCCAGCGGGAGTACGGCCTCGACGAGCAGCAGTTCGGCCTGGCCTTCGGCGCCGGCGCGGTGGGCCTGATCGGGGCCACCCAGTTCAACGTCCGGCTGCTGCGGCGCTACACGCCACAGCAGATCCTCGTCCTGGCCCTGGTCGCCGGGACGGCGGCCGGCCTGCTGCTGGTGCTGTTCGCCGCCACCGGCATCGGGGGCCTGGGCACCCTGCTCGCGTCGCTGTGGCTGGTGTTGGCCGCGGCCGGTCTGGCCCTGCCGAACGCGCCGGCGCTGGCCATGAGCCGGCACAGCGAGGCCGCCGGTACGGCCGCGGCGCTGCTCGGCGCCGTCCAGTTCGGCGTCGGCGCGCTGTCCGCGCCCCTGGCCGGGCTGTTCGGGACGGGGAGCGTACCGATGGCGATCGTCATCGCGGGCGGCATGGCCGCGGCGCTGGCGGTCATGGTCCTGGTCGTGCCCCGCGCCACCCTCGGCGCGGTCGACCCGGACCTGGCCGTCGCCGTGCACTAGTCGCGCTCGCGCGGGTCTGGTCGGGCGGGCCGGGTTTCCGGCCATCAGCGGCTCGGTGACCGGCGGGAAGAAGGTGGTACCGCCGGTGCGGCAGTT
>NZ_JBFAOC010000005.1:0-112948 GCF_040675055.1 Micromonospora sp. NPDC049662 | reverse complement strand
CCTCTCCCGTCCGGGGGGGGGGGGGGGGGGGGGGGGGGGGTCCGCCCCCCCCGCCCGACGGTCAGCGGATCTCGGTGGTGTCCTCGGGCCGCGACTGACCGCGCGGCGGCGCGGACCACGGCGATTCGCCGCCCACCCGGCGCGGCAGCGGCTCGGTCGGCGTCGGATCGGCCGGGTAGCCCAGGGTCAGCGGCGCGGTTTCGCGCTCCGCCGGTTCGGACGACGACCAGTCGGTCAGCGTGAAGTCGTCGCCGCGCGGTGCGTCCACCGGGGCCGGGGCGGCGGCCGGCACGGTCACCGGCTGCGGCCACCGCCGCCAGCGTTGACCGCTGAACGTCGCCATCAGCAGCAGCAGACCGATCAGGAAGAGCGTGCCGTTCTCGACCGGCAGCCGCAGCGGCAGCGGGTCACCGAACACCTTCCACTCGTGCGGGATGGCGTCGCGCACCTCGAACGGTGCCACGAACATCCCGATGTACGGGGTGACCAGCAGCAGCCCGGCCAGCAGCGGCCCCGCCGGTGAGAAACGCAGTGTGCCGAGCAGCCCGAGCAGGACACCGCCGACACCGAGGTACACGGCCGGTTCGATCAGGTTGGCGGTGTTGAAGGTGCCGATCTCCACCCAGCGGTCGACCGTCCGGCTCGACCCGTCCTGCCCGAGTGTGACAAGCACCCACGTGATGGGTGCCACCACCAACCCGGCGAGGAAGCTCCAGAGATGTCGCATCCGCGCACCGTACCGTTTCCGGCATGACCGAGCACCTCTCCGCCGCTCCGACCGGCAAGCCGACGTCGTACTCCCGGGTCACCCTCAGCAAGATCATGACTGCGGTGGACGTCAACCTCTACGGAACCGTCCACGGCGGGGTCCTGATGAAGTTCGTCGACGACGTGGCCGGCGCCGCTGCCGCCCGGCACAGCGGCGGGACGGCGGTCACCGCGGCGATCGACGAGATCGTCTTCTCCGAGGCCGTCCGGGTCGGTGACCTGGTGCACGCGCACGCCCAGGTCAACTGGACCGGGCAGACCTCGATGGAGGTGGGGGTGCGGGTGGTCGCCGAGCGGTGGGACTCGGCCGAGGACGCGCCGGTCCGGGTCGCCACGGCGTACCTGGTCTTCGTCGGGGTGGACGTCGGCGGCGCGCCGCGCACGGTCCGCCCGGTGCTGCCGGAGACGCCGGACGACGAACGCCGGTACCGGGAGGCGGAGATCCGCCGCGAGCACCGCCTGGCCCGCCGCCGGGCCATCCAGGCGCACCGGGCCGGCTGAGCTCGAAGGAAGGGCCCCTTCCTAACGCTAAGCGTTAGGAAGGGGCCCTTCCTTCCACCCACATGGGTTGGCGCGGTGGAGTGTGGGCCGGGCACGCGTCGATCGGCCCACCCGGTGCGCAGAATGGCGCTTCGAGGTAGGGCAAGATGGCGCCACGGCCCATGCACAGTGTCGTGCGGCCGGGGGGAGGGTGGAGCAGTGGGTGACGTGCTGTGGACGCCGCCGGCGGACGTGCTCGAGCGGTCCCGGATCGGCGGCTACCTGCGCTGGCTGCGGGAGCACCGCGGGCTGGACTTCGCCGACTACGACGCGCTGTGGCGCTGGTCCGTCACCGACCTGGACGGGTTCTGGCGCTCGATCTGGGACCACTTCGAGGTCATCGCGCACACCCCGCCGACGGCCACCCTGGCCGAGCGGACCATGCCCGGCGCCCACTGGTTCCCCGACGCCACCCTCAACTACGCCGAAAACGTGCTGCGCATGCCGGGCCGCGCCGACGACGACCCGGTCGTCATCGCGCACAGCCAGACCCGACCGCCGGTCACCCTCACCGCCGCCGAGCTGCGCGAGCAGGTCCGCCGGGTGTCGGCCGGTCTGCGCCGGCTCGGCGTCACCGCCGGGGACCGGGTGGCGGCGTACGCGCCGAACATCGCCGAGACGTACGTCCTGCTGCTCGCCACCGCCAGCCTGGGCGCAATCTTCTCGTCCTGCGCGCCCGAGTTCGGCACCCGCAGCGTCACCGACCGGTGGCAGCAGATCGAGCCGACGGTGCTGGTCGCCGTGGACGGCTACCGGTACGGCGACAAGCCCGTCGACCGGCGGGCCGAGGTCAAGGCCATCCGGGTCGCCCTTCCGTCGGTACGGCACACCGTCGGCATCGCGTACCTCGACCCGAACGGCCCGACGCCCGACGGCGTCCTCGACTGGGCGGACCTGGCCGCGCCCACCGACGAGCCGTTGACGTTCACGCCGGTCCCGTTCGACCACCCGCTGTACGTGCTCTACTCCTCAGGCACCACCGGGCTGCCCAAGCCGATCGTCCACGGCCACGGCGGCATCCTGCTGGAACATCTGAAGATGCTCGCCCTGCACCACGACCTCGGCCCGTCCGACCGGTTCTTCTGGTTCACCACCACCGGCTGGATGATGTGGAACTTCCTGGTCTCCGGGCCGGCGGTGGGCGCGGCCATCGTGCTCTTCGACGGCAACCCCGGCCACCCCGACCTCGGCGGGCTGTGGCGACTGGCCGCCGAGACCGGCACCACCTACTTCGGCACCTCGGCGCCGTACCTGCTGGCCTGCCGCAAGGCCGGCGTGGTGCCGCGCGAGATCGCGGACCTGTCCGCGCTGCGCGGCGTCGGTTCCACCGGCGCGCCGCTGCCCGCCGAGGGCTTCCAATGGGTGTACGACACGGTCGGCGACCAGGTGCAGCTCCAGTCGCTGTCCGGCGGCACCGACGTGTGCACGGGCTTCGTCGGCGGAGTGCCGCTGCTGCCCGTGTACGCCGGAGAGATCGCCTGCCGTGCGTTGGGCGCCAAGGTGGAGGCCCGCTCGGCCGACGGCACCCCGGTGATCGGTGAACTGGGCGAGTTGGTGATCACCGAGCCGATGCCGAGCATGCCGGTGGGCTTCTGGAACGACCCGGACGGCGTCCGCTACTCCGAGGCGTACTTCTCGGTCTACCCCGGTGTGTGGCGGCACGGCGACTGGATCACCATCAACGACCGAGGCGGCTGCGTGATCACCGGACGCTCCGACGCCACCCTCAACCGCGGCGGCGTACGACTCGGCACCGCCGAGTTCTACTCGGTGGTCGAAGGGCTCGACGAGGTCGTCGACTCGGTCGTCGTGCACCTGGAGGACGACGAGGGCGGCGCAGGCGAGCTGCTGCTCTTCGTCGTGCTGGCCGACGGCCTGGAACTGGACGACGCGCTGCGCACGAAGATCAGCCGTGAGCTGCGTACGGCGCTCTCCCCCCGGCACGTCCCCGACGAGATCCACCAGGTGCGCGCGGTACCCCGAACCCTCTCGGCCAAGAAGCTTGAGGTACCGGTCAAGAAGATCCTCACCGGCACCCCGGTCGACGACGCAGCGGCGAAGGGCGCCCTGGCCAACCCCGAGTCCCTGACCGCCTTCGCCACCTTCGCCCAGTCCCGCCCCCACCCCTGACCCGGGGCTCCGGACGCCCGACCCCCGCCCCCACATCGCCCCCACCCCCACAGGCCCCGGCTCCGCGCAGGGCTCCCGCCCCCGCACGCGTCGATCATGGAGTTGTGGTGCCCCGTAAGGGGTGCATATCCCTGCCATTCGGCCACCACGACTCCATGATCGACCCGGCCTGGCCCTGGAGCCCCGCGATCTTGCTCTTTCTGTCGCCGCCTAAGGGGCATTCCACGCGTATCGGCAACCGAAACTGCAAGATCGCGGGTGCGGGTGCGGGTGCGGGTGCGGGTGCGGGGGGTGTGGGGGCGGGGTGCGGGTGCGGGCTACGGGAGGGAGTGGGTGACCTTTTCGCTGGACAGTCGGGTAGCCAGACGGGTTGGGTCCAGGTTGGCGCAGAGGACCACCGTGGCGGCCCGGGTCAGCGGCGCGAGGAGCCAGTCGACCGGGTCGGGGTAGCGGGCGGCGTCGACCAGGAGACGCGCGCCCCGCTCGATGCCCAGCTCGTCGGCGCGGGCCTCGGCTCGGCTCAGCAGGTGCGCGTCGGTGGGGCCCGGACCCGGCTGTGGGGTGAAGTGGTCGCCGTGCCCGCGTACCTCGACCACATAGTCGGCGAAACCGGGCGGCACCTGCCGCAGTGGGGCGGCGAGCGGGGCGAGGCCCAGGGCGTAGCGCTCGTCCGCCGGCCAGGACTGCGCCTCGTCGAACCGGTCGGCGGCGGCGAAGAGGACGTCCACGTTTCCCGGCGTGTCGAGGACGCTCAGCTTGGCCGACCAGCAGCCCAGCAGCACGGCGGCGGTCTGCCAGTGCGGAGGGAGCAGGACGCCGGCCGGTGTGCCCGGCGCGAGGCCGACCTCGTCGACGAGGAGATTGGCGGTCTTCGACACCCAGTTCGCCAGGGTCGCGCCGGAGAGTTCGGTGCGGTCTCCGGTGGAGTCGTCGTACCAGGTCAGCAGCGGTCGAGTCGGGTCGGTCGCGATCGCGTCGGCGAAGACCCGGGCAATGTTGTCGGCCATCGGCGCGAACGATACGCCTCCGCGCCCCGTACTCGATGACGATGACAAGTCGGCGTACGGTCGGGTCGCAGTCAGCGTCCGCCCCGTACTCCGGCGTAGGCTTTACCCCCGGAGTGTTGTTCCCCACAGACCCACCCGCAAGGAGTCGCCCCGTGACCGCCGGTCGCCCGCCCCGCGTGCTCATCGACGCCACGAGTGTCCCCGCCGACCGTGGTGGTGTCGGTCGATACGTCGACGGTCTGCTCGGCGCCCTCGGCAAGGTGTGCGGGTCGGGGGTGGAGCTGGCCGTGGTGAGCCTCCGCACCGACCAGGAGCGTTACACCCGGATGCTGCCCGGCGCGGAGATCATCCCCGCCCCGGCCGCGGTGGCGCACCGCCCGGCCCGCCTCGCCTGGGAGCAGACCGGCCTGCCGCTGCTCGCCCAGCAGGTCGGCGCGCACGTGCTGCACTCGCCCTTCTACACCTGCCCGCTGCGGGCCGGGTGCCCGGTGACGGTCACCGTGCACGACGCGACGTTCTTCACCGAGCCGGAGCACTACGACAAGTCTCGCCGGACGTTCTTCCGCAGCGCCATCAAGACGTCGATGCGCCGCGCCGACCGGGTGATCGTGCCCAGCAAGGCCACCCGTGACGAGTTGATCCGGCTGCTCGACGCCGACCCGACCCGCATCGACGTGGCCTACCACGGCGTCGACCACGCCGCCTTCCACGCGCCGAGCGAGGATGAGAAGGCCCGCGTACGTGCTCGGCTGGGGCTGGGCAACAGCAGCTACGTCGCCTTCCTCGGCGCCAAGGAGCCGCGCAAGAACGTACCCAATCTGATCCGGGGTTGGGCTCGCGCGGTGTCCGAGCGGACCGACCCGCCGGCGCTGGTGATCGCCGGCGGGCAGGGGCACGACGACGACATCGACCGCGCGGTGGCCGAGGTGCCGTCGCACCTGCGCCTGCTGCGCCCCGGTTATCTGCGGTACGCCGACCTGCCCGGCTTCCTCGGCGGTGCGCTGGTCGCCGCCTACCCGTCGTACGGCGAGGGGTTCGGCCTGCCGATCCTGGAGGCGATGGCGTGCGCCGCCCCGGTGCTGACCACGCCCCGCCTGTCGCTGCCCGAGGTGGGTGGCGACGCGGTCGCGTACACCTCGGAGGACCCGGACCAGATCGCCACCGACCTGGCCGCCCTGCTGGACGACGAGCAGCGCCGGTTGTCGCTGGCGAAGGCCGGCTTCGACCGGGCCAAGGAGTTCACCTGGGAGTCCAGCGCCGAGGTGCACATCGCTGCGTGGAGTCGTGCCCGTTCGTGACCGTTCGGGCGCCCTCGTGGTGACCCGTGCCACTGCGGGACGATGCGTCGGGCATGATGTGCGGATGCTTTATGCGGTCATCCCGGCAGGTGGCAGCGGCACAAGGTTGTGGCCGTTGTCCCGCGCCGGCCACCCCAAGTTCCTCCACCCGCTGACCGGCACCAGTTCCTCGCTGTTGCAGGCGACCGTGGAGCGGCTCGCGCCGCTGACCACGCCGGATCGGACCCTTGTGGTCACCGGCGCCGCGCACGTCGCGGCGGTCGCCCGGCAGCTCACCGGGCTGCCGGAGGAGAACATCCTGGTCGAGCCGTCCCCCCGGGACTCCTGCGCGGCGATCGCGCTGGCCGCGGCGGTGATCGCGGTCCGCGATCCGGAGGCGGTGATGGGCAGCTTCGCGGCCGACCACCTGATCCGTGACCCGGACAGCTGGGTGCGTACGGTCCAGGAGGCGGTCCGGGGCGCCGAGCAGGGCATGCTGATGACCGTCGGGATCACCCCGACCAGGCCGGAGACCGGGTACGGCTATCTGGAGACCGACGAGGCCACCGACGGCGCCCCGTGGCGGCAGGTGGCCGAGTTCAAGGAGAAGCCGGCAGCCGAGGTCGCCGAGGCGTACGTCCGATCGGGTCGACACCTCTGGAACGCCAGCATGTTCGTCTGGCGGGTGGACGTGTTCCTCGCCGAGCTGGCCCGTCAGCAGCCGGCGCTGCACGCTGGGGTCACCGCGATCGCCGCTGCCTGGGGCACGCCGGAGCAGGACGATGTCCTCGGCACGGTGTGGCCGACGCTGCCGAAGATCTCCGTCGACTACGCGGTGATGGAGGGCGCGGCCACCGCGGGCCGGGTGGCCACCGTGCCGGGTGACTTCGGCTGGAACGACGTCGGCGACTTCCACACCCTCGGCGACGTGCTCCCCGCGGATGACGCGGGCAACGTGGTGCTCGGCACGGACGCCAAGCCGGGCGTGCTGCTGCGGGACACCGCCGACCTGGTCGTGGTGCCACAGTCGGGTCGGCTGGTGGCGGTCATCGGTGTGCGTGACCTGATCGTGGTGGACACCCCGGACGCGGTGTTGGTCTGTCCGCGCGAGCGGGCCCAGGACGTCAAGCTGCTGGTCGACGAGCTCAAGGAGCGCGGCGAAGAGGGCTACATCTGACGTCCGGTGCGTGACGCTGGCGACGGGAACTCCCGTCGCCAGCGCTGCGTCACCACCTTTGGAGGGCGGCGAGGGCCGGCTCGACGAGTTGTGCGGTCCCGCCGGCCAGCGGCTCGGGCAGCCGGTCGGGCGGGAACCACCCCAGCGCCTCGGACTCGTCGCTGACCTGCTCGACCGCGTCGGCCGGAGCGACCACGGCGAACCGGATGTCGTAGTGGCGCGAGCCGCCCTGGCACTGCACCTCGTGCACGTCGATGTCGATCGGCACCGGGTCGATGCGCAGCCCGGTGATGCCGGATTCCTCGGTGGCCTCGCGCAGCGCGGCCCCGACAAGGGTCCGGTCGACCGGCTCACAGTGCCCGCCGAGCTGCACCCACCGGCTGAACTTGGCGTGTAGGCAGAGCAGTACCCGCGCCCCGGTCGGGTCCAGTACCAGCGCGCTCGCGGTGACGTGGCCGGGGCGGTGTTGTCGGCTCATCGCGATCGGCCCGGCGGCGAGCAATGCGAGGGTGCGATCCCGTGCCTCGGCCGACGCCGAGCTGGTCGGCTGCCAACCTTCGAGCAGCGCGACCGCGTCGGCGTGCAGTGCCGCGAACGTCGTGGGATCGATGGGGTCGACGGTGGGTCCGGTCATCGCGGTGTCGGGCATCCCGTCACTCTACGAGCGGTCGGCTCTCGGCCTGGCCGGCGACGCGTACCACGGCGGCGGGGTGACCGGACGGCACCTCTGCGGAGCAAGGGCCGCAGACCCTCGTGGTGCCGCCCGATCACCGGTCCTCCCCAGTCCCGGTGCCCCGGCGTCGAACGCGTCAAGGACGCGTCGGTGCCGTGCGCGGGCACTGGAAGCATGCCTAACCGTCCCCGAGGGCGTCGAGGTTTTTCAGTCCAGGCTTAAAGATGGAGATAACTGCCGGCCAGGTAGAGTCGAAATGGCCGTCCGGCATCCCTCTGCCGGCGGCACGGGAGTGCTCCATGCTGAAGATCCACTTTTCCGGCGAGGACATCCTCCGGACCCGGGTGGCACCGGCGGCCGACCCGGTCTGGGAGTTGGTCCTCAGCCTGCACGCGTTGCAGAGCCGCAACCGCGACCCGCTGACGTCGGCCTGGCGGCACACCGTGACCCGTGGGCTACGCCGGGACATCGCCTCCGACCAGCTCCGACTGCTCTTCGCCCTGAATCCGCCGCGCGGCTACTTTCCCGACTTCCTCACCCCGTACGCCAGTGTGGAAGGTTTCGAGGCAGGCTTGGAAGCGGTTCGCAGCACGCCGATCGAGGTGCTCCAGCGGGACCTGACCCTGGTGGCCGCCGAGAACCCGCTGCCCGCCTCGGCCGCCGCGCTGGCCCGTGGCGACGTGGCGACACTGCGGCACCTCGCGGATTCGATGGAGCAGTACCGGGCGTTGGCGATCGGCCCGTACTGGAGCCGGATCCAGGCCGCCGTCGCGGCGGACCGTAACCGTCGTGCGCGCGCCCTCCTCGACGGCGGCGTCGAGGCCCTCCTGACCAGCCTGCGCCCGACCATGCGCTGGTCGGGCGGGGTGCTCGAGGTGCGTGACTACCCGCACAGCCGCGAGTTGCACCTGGACGGGCGAGGGCTGCTGCTGGTGCCGTCGTTCTTCTGCGCACCCACGCCGGTCGCCCTGCTCGACCCGGCGCTGCCGCCCGTCCTGGTCTATCCCGTGGACCGGCTGGGCGGCCTCGCCGCCGCCGACGGCGAGGCGTCGGCCGCGACCGGTACCGGCCGTGACTCGCTGGCCGCGCTTCTCGGCCGGACCAGGGCCGCGGTGCTACAGGCCAGCGACGACGGCTGTACGACGGGTGAGATGGCCCGTCGGCTCGACATCTCCCCGGCGGCGGCGAGCCAGCACGCCACCGTGCTGCGCAACGCCGGCTTGCTCGTCAGCCACCGCGACCGCAACACCGTGCTGCACACGCTGACCCCGCTGGGCCGAGCCGTCCTGGAGGCCTAACCCCACCCCACCCGATTCATCATGAAGTTATTGCCCGGACACGCCGAGGCAGCGGGTAATAACTTCATGATCAACGCCGAGGTCGGCCGGGCCGGGCGGGGCCGGGCGGGTGGCGGGATTACAGGGCTAGGGCGGCGCTTGCTGGGCTGCCGGCGGGTGGGGGCAGCAGCGTCGAGCCGACGCCCTCGGCGGCCAGGGCGATGCGCAGCCGGTGCAGGTCGGCGCCGAAGCGGACCAGGTCCATCGGGTCGACCGGCGCCGGGGCGGTGCCGAGTACCAGCGCGGTGGCGTCGGCGGGCCAGCCGGGCACCTCGGCGACCAGGCCGGCGCGTACCTCTGCCTCGTCGACGAGCGTGAAGACCGTGCCCGGGGTGACCACCTCGGCCACCGCGTCGAGCGCCCGCCGCACCGTGGCGGGGTCGATCGGCTCGGGGCCGACGGTCTCGACGAGGGTCGCGGCGTCGGCCAGCCCGGCGGCCCGGGCCTCGGCGGTGCCCAACGAGAAGAGGTCCTGCGCGGCGTCCCGGACCAGCGCACGCGCGCCGGCGGAGTCGTCTGCGGCGGTGGCGGTGAGGTAACCCCGCACCACGGCCACCGGGACCTGGTCACACTTACCCTTGATCAACTCGCCGGCGCCCGCCAGCTCGTCCACCACGGCCATCTGGGTGAGCTGGAGCTCGTTGCCGTACGGGTCGACCTCGCCCCGGTGGTCGCGGATGGCCGGCATGCCGGCGACCCCGAGCGCGACGTCGGTCAGCCCGTTCCGCCAGGGCCGGCCCATGGTGTCGCTGACGATCACCGCGACGTCGAGGTCGTACCGTTCCCGGAGCGCGGCGCGCAGCTCCCGGGCCGACGCGTCCGGGTCCACGGGTAACAGCACCAGCCGGGTCTTGTCGACGTTCGACGCGTCGATCCCGGCGGACGCCATCACGAACCCGTGGTGGGTCTGCACGATCCGGGTCGCGCCCCGGCTGGCCACGACCCGCGCGGTCTCGGCCGCCAGCACCTCCTCGCGTGCGGCGAGCCGCTCGGGCCCGTCCGCCGGGACGTCGACCAGGCGCCCCTCCGCCTTGGAGACGATCTTGCTGGTCACCACCAGCACGTCGCCGTCGCGCAGCCACGGCGCGGCGGTGGCGATCAACGCCGCCAGGTCGTCGCCCTCGGTCACGTGGCCGATGCCCAGCACCGGCAGGATCTCCAGCCTCACGTCAACTCCACCGCGGCGCGGACCATCGCCGCCGTCGCCGCCTCGTCGGTCATCCGCAGCGGCACCGCGCGGACCGTCACCTCCGGCACCAGCGTGTCGGCGTCCTCCTCGGCGACCAGCCAGCCGTCCAGCAGGCCGCCGGCCGACCGGCCACCGTACAGGCGGCCCACCCCCGCGGCGCTGCACTCAACCCCGAGCACCTCGAGACAGCGGTCGGCCATCCCGCGTACCGGCGCGCCGCCGATGATCGGCGAGACCCCCACCACCGGCGCCGGGCCGTCCACCACGGCCTCACGCATCCCGGGTACGGCGAGCACGGGCGCGACGCTCACCACCGGATTGCTCGGGGCGACCAGCACCAGGTCGGCCGCCCCGATGGCGTCCAGCACACCCGGTGCCGGCTTCGCCGTCTCCGCGCCCACGAACACGAAACGGTGGGTCGGGATGTTCGCCCGGTACCGCACCCACCACTCCTGGAAGTGGATGGCCCGCTGGCCCTGGTCGTCCTCGGCAGCGGGCTCACCGCCGCCGCTGACGATGGCGTGGGTCTCCAGCCGGTCGTCGGTCGCCGGGAGCAGGCGTACGCCCGGTTGCCAGCGGCTCGCCAGCGCCTCGGTGACCGCGCTGAGCGGGTAACCACCGTTGAGCATGGTGCTGCGGACCAGGTGGGTGGCGATGTCCTTGTCGCCGAGGCCGAACCAGGTGGGCTCGACGCCGTACCCGGCCAGCTCCTCCTTGACCGTCCAGCTCTCACCGACCCGGCCCCAGCCCCGCTCCGGGTCGGCGCCGCCGCCGAGGGTGTACATGACGCTGTCCAGATCGGGGCAGATCTTCAACCCGTGCAGCCACAGGTCGTCGCCGACGTTGACCACGGCGGTCACCTCGGCGTCGACCTCGCGGGCGTACGCCCGGACGCCGAGCAGGAACCGGGCGCCCCCGATGCCGCCGGCCAGAACCACGATGCGCATGTCGACCATCCTCGCGTACGTGACGCCTCCGGTCCGCCGGTGCCCGGGGAGACTAGGCTCACGTGCGCCCTGTCCGTCAATGCCCCGAGGGGGAGCTCGTGACCAGCCCCGCCGAGCCCGCGTCCGCCGACGCGACGCAGGCCCGCCAGCTGACCAAGCCACTGCGCGAACTGGGTGCGCTCGCCCTGCTCGGCGCGAACGCCGTGTTCCTTTTCGTGGGGCTGCTCCGGCTGCTCATTCCGGCCGACTACACCGACTTCACCGGTCGGGCGGGCAGTTCCTTCTTCTCGTTCATCGGGGTGGAGGCGGTGGTCCTGCCGTTGCTGGCCGTGCTGCTGGCGACCCACGTCGCGCCGGTGCTGCCGAAGGCGAAGCTCATCACGCAGGTGGCGCTCGGCGAGTACGCGGTCAGCGCGCTGTTCGGCACGCTCACCATGCTGATCTGGACGGTCGGCCGGCTCGCCGAGGCGGAGATCCTCGACGCGCTGCTCGGCGTGCTGACCCGCTTCGCCTGGCTGGTGATCTTCGCGGTGGCCGCCTGGGTGGTGTTCACGATCTGGCGGGCGTTCTACTACGTGCCCAAGCCCAAGCCGCAGCAGGGCGTCTACGGGCAGCCGCCGCAGGGCTGGCCGCAGCAGCCCGGTGGTTGGCCGGCCCCCGGTCAGCCCGGTGGTCAGCCGCAGGCCGGTTGGGCCGCCCCCGGCCAGCCGGGCGGCTACCCGCAGGCGGGTCAGCCGGGCGGCTACCCGCCGGCGCAGTTCCCGGGCCAGTACGGCCAGCCGTCGCCGCCGTTCCAGGCCCCGCAGTCCGCGCCGCCGTTCCCCCAGTCCGCGCCGCCGCACCCGCAGTCAGCACCGCCGTTCCCGCAGTCCGCGTCGCCGGCCAACCCGGGCCCGCAGTCCGCGCCGCCGGCCCACACCGGCCCGCAGTCCGCCCCGCCGTTCCCGCCGGCCAACCCGGGACCGCAGTTCGCGCAGCCCGCGCCACCGTTCGGGCAGCCGCCGTCGGCCGACCCGACCCAGGCGATCCCGCGTCAGTCGGCCGAGCCGAGCCCTGCCGACCCGACCCAGGCGATCCCGCGTCCCGCGAACGAGGACAACGACCGCACCCAGCACATCAACCCCGAAGGCCCGCGCTGACCTGCACACCGCCAACCTCGCGCCGATCTTGCACTTTCGGTTGTCGGTTCGCGTGAAATACCCCAGGTGCCACCACAGAAAGTGCAAGATCGGCGAGCGGGTGCCGATCTTGCACTTTCTGTTGTCGTGATGAGTGCGATGCCCCTCGTGTCGCCACAGCAACTGCAAGATCGGCGAGGGCCGGGGTCGCGGGCTGCGGGCTGGGCGGGCTGGGCTGTCGGGGCGGGGGTGGGTTGGGTGGGGGTTTGGGGCGCATAGGGTGAGCGGATGGTTGATCGCACCCAATCCGGCCCCAGCGAGGCGAGCGTGCGGCGGGCCCTGGGTCGGGCCGCCGCCGGCCGGGCGCTGGACCTTGACGAGGCGACCGCGCTGCTCGCCGCCCGTGGTGAGGCGCTGGACGAGCTGCTCCGGGTGGCCGGTCAGATCCGCGACGCCGGGCTGCGGGAGGCGGGGCGGCCGGGTGTCGTCACGTACTCGAAGAAGGTCTTCATCCCGCTGACCCGGCTCTGTCGGGACCGCTGCCACTACTGCACCTTCGCCACTGTGCCGCACCGCCTGCCGGCGCCGTTCCTGGACCGCGACGAGGTGCTGGCCATCGCCCGCGAGGGCGCCGCGCAGGGCTGCAAGGAGGCCCTGTTCACTCTCGGTGACCGGCCGGAGGAGCGGTGGCCGGCGGCCCGTACGTGGCTGGACGAGCGCGGCTACGACTCCACCCTGGACTACCTGCGCGCCTGCGCGGTGGCCGTGCTGGAGGAGACGGGCCTGTTGCCGCACCTCAACCCGGGGGTGCTGTCCTGGTCGGAGCTGCAACGGCTCAAGCCGGTCGCGCCGAGCATGGGCATGATGTTGGAGACCACCGCGACCCGCCTGTGGTCCGAGCCGGGCGGCCCGCACTACGGCTCACCCGACAAGGAGCCGGCGGTCCGGCTGCGGGTGCTCGACGACGCCGGGCGGGTCGGGGTGCCGTTCACCACCGGGCTGCTCATCGGCATCGGCGAGACGCCGGCCGAGCGGGTGGACGCGCTGTTCGCGATCCGTCGCGCCCACCGCGAGTACGGCCACCTCCAGGAGGTGATCGTGCAGAACTTCCGCGCCAAGCCGGACACGGCGATGCGGGGGATGCCCGACGCGGAGCTGCACGACCTGGCCGCCACGGTGGCCGTGGCCCGGCTGCTGCTCGGCCCGAAGGCCCGCATCCAGGCCCCGCCGAACCTCATCGCCGGCGAGTACGACCTGTTGCTGCGGGCCGGTATCGACGACTGGGGCGGCGTCTCGCCGCTCACCCCGGACCACGTGAATCCGGAGCGCCCGTGGCCGCAGATCGAGGAGCTGGCCCGGCACACCGAGTTGGCCGGGTTCACGCTGCGGGAGCGGTTGACGATCTACCCCGAGTACGTGCGGGCGGGTGACCCGTGGCTCGACCCGAGGCTGCTGCCGCACGTGTCCGCCCTCGCCGACCCGGCGACCGGCATGGCGGTCGAGTCGGCCCTCCCGCAGGGCCGGCCCTGGCAGGAGCCGGAGGAGGTGTTCGGCGGGCGGACCGATCTGCACGCCACCATCGACACCACCGGCCGCACTGACGACCGGCGCGGTGACTTCGACAGCGTCTACGGCGACTGGGCCGAGGTCGCCGGCAAGGTGACCCCGGAGGCGGCAGCGCAACGGGTCGCCGTACCCCCGGCGACGGCCGGCAGTGGCGCGGACCGTGACCTTACGGCCGGGTTGCGGCTCGCGGCCGACGACCCGGCGGCGCTGCTCGACCCGGCCCACACCGACGCGGCGTTGGCGCTGTTCACGGCGGACGGGCCGGCGCTGGACGAGCTGTGCCGGCTCGCCGACGACGTACGTCGCGACGCGGTCGGCGACGACGTGACCTACGTGGTCAACCGCAACATCAACTTCAGCAACGTCTGCTACGTGGGCTGCCGGTTCTGCGCGTTCGCGCAGCGTGAGCGGGACGCCGACGCCTACCGGCTCTCCGTCGACCAGGTCGCCGACCGGGCCGAGGAGGCATGGGCGGCCGGTGCCAGCGAGGTCTGCCTCCAGGGCGGGATCGACCCGAAGATGCCGGTCACCGGGTACGCCGACATCGTCCGCGCCATCAAGGCCCGGGTGCCCGAGATGCACGTGCACGCCTTCTCCCCGATGGAGATCGTCACCGCCGCCGCCAAGGCGGGCGTGCCGGTCCGCGAGTGGCTGACCCAGCTCCGCGAGGCCGGGCTGGACACCATCCCGGGCACCGCCGCGGAGATCCTCGACGACGACGTGCGCTGGGTGCTGACCAAGGGCAAACTGCCGGCCGCCGCCTGGGTCGAGGTGGTCAGCACGGCCCACGAGCTGGGCATCCGGTCCAGCTCCACGATGATGTACGGCCACGTCGACCACCCGGGGCAGTGGCTGGCGCACTTTAGGGTGCTGGCCGGCGTGCAGGACCGTACCGGTGGGTTCACCGAGTTCGTGGCGCTACCGTTCGTGCACACCAACGCGCCGATCTACCTGGCCGGCATCGCCCGTCCCGGGCCGACCTGGCGGGAGAACCGGGTGGTGCACGCGATGTCCCGGCTGCTGCTGCACGGCCGGATCGACAACATCCAGTGCTCCTGGGTGAAGC
This sequence comes from Micromonospora sp. NPDC049662, assembly GCF_040675055.1. Classification (NCBI taxonomy): domain Bacteria; kingdom Bacillati; phylum Actinomycetota; class Actinomycetes; order Micromonosporales; family Micromonosporaceae; genus Micromonospora; species Micromonospora sp. NPDC049662. The sequence goes on along the minus strand of NZ_JBFAOC010000005.1, from coordinate 98,153 downwards.
TCGGCGACGAGGGCACGGTGGCGATGCTCCAGGGCGGCTGCAACGACCTGGGCGGCACGCTCATGGAGGAGACCATCTCCCGGATGGCGGGGTCCGGCAACGGTTCGGCGCGTACCGAGGAGCAGTTGCGGGCCATCGCGACGGCGGCCGGGCGGCCGGCGCGCAAGCGGACGACCGCATACGGTCACGCTCGGCGCTGAGGTCGAACCTTTTCCCGCCGTCGGCCGTACCAAGCGGTGCCGGCGGCGGTCGCGGCGAGGGCCGCCGCCGGTGTTCCCCCAGGGGCCCGGCGACGTCGGTCGGCGGCACCGGACCCGTCACCGCGGGCGCGTGCGCGCCGCCGCCGGAAAGGTTCCCCATGACCACTGATCAGCGGAAGCGGCCCTGGCCGCGACTGACCCGCCGGCAGACGTTGACCGCCGCGGCCAGCGCCACCCTCGGCGCCGCCGCGCTCACCGTGCCGGGCCTGTCGGCCGCCCAGAACGCGCCGGGCGCGGCGGGTCGGGCCGACGAGCCGATCGTCGTGCACCTGCGCGACGCCGCGTCGGGAACGATGGACGTCTTCGTCGGTGAGTCCCGGATCGAGGTACGCGACCGCGGCCTCGCGGACCGGCTGCGCCGCGCCGCCAAGCGCTGACCAGCGCCTTCGCCCGGCGCTGACCAGCGCCCCGTCCGCCAACAGTCCCCGCCCAGTGAGGTTGGTCCGCCATGTCTTCCCACCGCGAGGCCCCGGAGATAGCCAAGGATCCGGTCGCCGACAGCTCCGACCTTTACGCGTTCGTGAGCCCCGACAAGCCCGACACGGTCACGCTGATCGCCAACTATGTGCCGTTGCAGCTTCCGTCCGGGGGGCCGAACTTCTTCGAGTTCGGCGACGACGTGCGCTACGAGATCCACATCGACAACAACGGTGACGGTCATCCCGACGTCACCTACCGGTTCGAGTTCACGACCGAGATCACCAACCCGAACAGCTTCCTCTACAACACCGGGCCGATCGAGTCGCTCGACAGCAAGAACTGGAACCGCCGGCAGTTCTACAGCCTGACCCGGATCACCGACGGCAAGGAGCACCGGCTCGCGCACAAGCTCCCCTGCCCGCCGTGCAACGTCGGACCGCTGTCCACGCCGAAGTACGCCGACCTCGTACGCCAGGCCACGTACACCCTGTCGACGGGGGAGCGGGTCTTCGCCGGGCAACGCGCGGACGGCTTCTTCGTCGACCTGGGAGCGATCTTCGATCTCGGTACGCTGCGGCCGTTCCAGCAGTTGCACGTGGCCGGCAAGAAGATCTTCAAGGCCGAGGGGGAGCCGGTCAACGCCACCGACCGGATGAACGTGCACAGCATCGCCCTGCAGGTGCCGCTGAAGCAGGTACGTCGTCGCGCCAACCGGTACGGTCCGGCGGACGCCGCGTCGGTGCTGGGGGTGTGGACGTCCGCGTCGCGCCGGCAGGTCCGGGTGCTCGGCGACCGGGGTGGGGCGGACACCTCCACCGGTCCGTTCACCCAGGTCTCCCGGCTGGGCAATCCGCTGTTCAACGAGGTCATCGTGCCGATGTCCAAGAAGGACCTGTGGAACTCGCTGCCACCGTCGGAGGACAAGCGGTTCGCCCGCTTCGTCGAGCAGCCCGAGTTGGCCGCCCTGCTGCCGGCCCTCTACCCGGACGTCTTCCCCAACCTGGACAAGCTCAACAAGTCCAAGAAGGCGCGGGCCGACCTGGTGGCGATCCTGCTCACCGGCGTACCCGCTGGTCTGATCGACGGCTTCACGAACGCCACCGGCGATGTGCAGGCCGACATGCTGCGGTTGAACACGGCCATCGCGCCGAACCGGCGGCCGGACCGGTTCGGGGTGCTCGGCGGCGACCTGGCCGGCTTCCCGAACGGGCGGCGGGTCGGTGACGACGTGGTCAGCATCGCGCTGCGGGCGATCGCCGGGGTGACCGTACCGCTGGTGGACAAGACGTTCCGCCCGGACGCGGCGGCTGGCGCGGTCACCCCGGGGCTCAGCGCCGCCGACGTGACGGCGCCGTTCCTGGCGAACTTCCCCTACCTGGGTACGCCGTACGACGGGTTCAACAACCCGCCGGCGTCGTCCTGACGTCGGGCGGGGGAGTAGCGATGCACGAACACACGTACGGTCCGTCGGAGACGGGGAGTGTCGTCCTCGACCTGGGCGGCGACACCGGCGCCCTGATCATCTACACCGGTCGGGATCTGCACGGCCGGGAGATCGAGATCAGCCGCGGTGACGATCGGCGGGTCCACTCGGCGGTCCGGGAGCGCCGGGTCCGGGACGGCTCGTTCCACAGTGCGGTCTACCCCGATCTGCCCGAGGGCATGTATACCGTCTGGTGGGATGAAAACACGTCAGCGGGGACGGTTTCTGTCCATGGTGGAGCAATAGCCGAGTTCGCCTGGCCGAGCAGCGGTTTTGGGGCTACCGGCTGACCTCGACGGACCCTGTTTCCCCTCGCACCCCGTCCACATTGTGGGCGGGGTGCGAACGCTGTCCACGGCTGGACGGGCGGTCTGCGTCGCGCCGCGTTAACCTGTCCCCCACCAAGATCAGCTTTGCGGAGGGGGTACCCGTGCTCCACGGTCGGCGGGCCGTCCGGGGGAGCGCCACGGCAGAAAAGTCGGGCAACTCGCCGGAGAGGGCGTTACTCGGCCGGGGTCTGAATCGATAGGGCAGGTTGCGAGGCTGGACGGTCCTGGTGGCCGGCCAGGGTTGTCGGGAGGGCGACTCCATTATCAAGTTTGGCTTGACGGCGCACGCATTACACGCGTGTAATTTGAATGGGGTTGTTCGCACGGAACGCAACAAAACGGGACCGGACGGACACGCACGCCTTTCGCGTGGGGGGTTGCAGCGGCGATGACGCCGGTGCGCGACAAGGAGGCATTTGATGGACGGCCAGCTTGAGGTGGCCGACCTGCTCGGAAACGCGCCGGAGTGGCAGGAGCGGGCCTTGTGCTCGCAGACCGACCCCGAGGCGTTCTTTCCCGAGAAGGGCGGCTCGACCCGCGAGGCGAAGCGAATCTGCTCGCGCTGCGAGGTCAAGACCGAATGCCTCGAATACGCTCTCGGCCACGACGAGCGGTTCGGTATCTGGGGTGGGCTCTCGGAGCGGGAACGGCGCAAGTTGAAGCGGCGCGCCGCCTGATCGGTACGGCGTCGGGGGTGGTGCGGAGTCGAGGCGGTGGGGGCCGCCCGGCTCAGGCCAGCTCGTCGGGGTCGACCCCGAGCAGGTTCGCCACCTGCTCGATGATCACGTCATGGACGAGGTCGGCGAGATCTTCGCGGTCCATCGCCCGGAACTCCAGGGGTCGGCGGTACAGCACGATCCGGGGCGGCACCTCCTGGCGGCCGGGGCGACCCGGCAGCAGCCGGGCCAGCGGCACCTCGCCGTCCTCCAGCACATCCGAGTCGTAGACGTTCAGGTCCGGCGGGACGTCCTCGACCGCGAACTCGACGCCGGCCAACTCCTTGGCGAAGCGTCGCTCCAACGTCTCGACGGTGTCCAACACCAGGTCGTCGAAGACCTCCGCCTTGGTCCGCGCCAGCGGCACCGTCGCCGGCACCAGGCGCCCGCGCAGGCCACGCCCGTGCCGGTCGCGGTGCGCACGCCGGCCGGGGCCGGGGCGGCGGTGTTCCGGGCTCGTCATGAGGCAAAGGGTAGCCCCCGTGCCGGGTCGGCCAGCGGCACCGCCGCCAGCGTGGCGCGGCGCGACCCGAACCGCGAATTGTGATCACCGCGACGGGCGTGTCGCAACGCGAACCGGTGCGCCGGACCCGGTAATGGGGATACCCTGCCGCACGTGAGGTCACCACGGCGCTGCTCCCGTAACGGCTGCCCCCGGCAAGCGGTCGCCACATTGACCTATGTCTACAACGAGTCCACCGCCGTGGTCGGCCCGTTGGCGGCGTTCGCCGAGCCACACACGTACGACCTGTGTGAGCAGCACGCCCGCAGCCTCACCGCGCCGCGCGGCTGGGACGTGGTCCGGCACGAGGGTGAGTTCGAGCCGCCCCCGCCCACCACGGACGACCTGGTCGCGCTGGCCGAGGCGGTCCGGGAGGCGGCCCGCCCGGCGCCCCGCCCCCCGGAGCCCGACCAGCCCCGCCCGGAAAACCCCCACCAGACCGGCCGCCGAGGCCACCTCCGGGTAATCCCCCCCAACCACTGAGCCGCAGCGGTTACTGGCCCAGGAGGCGGGCGAGGGTTTTGGCGCTTCGGCAGGGGCGGTCGGTTCGGGTTTCCTTGGCGTCGGCGCTGGTCATGAGGCGCAGGGCCGCGTTCATCGCCAGCCAGCGCAGGGGTTCCGGTTCCCAGTTCGGGGAGCGGTGGCCTACCCAGGGCAGGCTGGTCAGCTCGGTGCGCTCGCCGCGGATCAGGTCGGCCAGGGTGCGGCCGGCGAGGTTGCTGGCACCCACGCCGTCCCCGACGTAGCCCCCCGCCCAGGCCAGCCCGTTGGCCCGGTCGAACCCGACCGAGGCGGTCCAGTCCCGGGCCACCCCGAGCGGTCCACCCCAGGTGTACGCCACCGGAACGTCCGGCCCGAGCACCGGGAACAGCTCGCCCAGGGTCCGCCGCAGCGCCGCGAAGACCCGTGGCTCCCGGTCGTGGCCGGGAGAGATCCGGGACCCGAAATGGTACGGCGCTCCGCGCCCGCCGAAGGCCAACCGCCCGTCGGCCGTCCGCTGGCCGTAGATGATCACGTGCCGGTGGTCGGAGAACGTTTCCCGCTCCGCCAGGCCGATCCGTTCCCAGGCGTGCTCCGGCAGCGGCTCGGTGGCCACCATCAGCGAGTACACCGGTGCCACCGTGCGACGCAGGCCAGGCAGCATGGGCGTGTACCCCTCGGTGGCCCGGACCACCACCGACGCCCGCACGCTGCCCGCCTCGGCGACCGCCGCACCGGCCCGGATCGCGGTCACCGTGGTCCGCTCGTGGATCCTCACCCCGAGGCGTTCCACCGCCCGCGCGAGACCACGCACCAGCTTCGCCGGGTGCACGGTCGCGCAGTGCGGGGTGTACGTCCCACCGCGTACCCCCTCAGCGGCGCAACGGGCGGCGGCCTCGCCGGGGCCGAGGAGCGTCAGGTGGTCGTCGCCGAAGCCGAACGCGCGGGCCTCGTCCACGGCGGCCCGGGCCCGGACGAGCTGCGGACCGGTCCGGGCGAGCGTGACGGTGCCGCCGTCCGCCCAGTCGCAGTCGATGCCCTCGGCCGCGACCACCCGGCCCACCGCGCGGACGGTGTCATGCAGCGCCCGCTGCATGGCGACCGCGGCGTCGCGGCCGTGCCGGCGGGCCAACCCGGTCAGCGACGTGGGCAGGAGCGCGGAGCACCAGCCGCCGTTGCGCCCGGACGCCCCGTACCCCGCGATCTCCTTCTCCAGGACGACGACCCGCAGCGTCGGGTCGGCCCGAGCCAGGTGGTACGCCGTCCACAGCCCGGTGTAGCCGCCGCCCACGATCACCACGTCGGCGTCCGCGTCGCCGGGCAACGGGGGCCGAGGCGTCAGCGGCTCGTCCAGGCTGGACAGCCAGTACGACAGCTCCTGGTAGCGCACGGTCAGAGCCGTGTCCACGCCTCGGTCAGCACCGTCCGGAGGATCTGCTCGATCTCGTCGAAGTGTCGCTGCTCGGCGATCAGCGGCGGGGCGAGCTGGATGACCGGGTCACCCCGGTCGTCGGCCCGGCAGTAGAGGCCTGCCTGGAACAGCGCGGTGGACAGGAAGCCGCGCAGCAGCCGCTCCGACTCGGCTTCGTCGAAGGTCTCCCGGGTGGTCTTGTCCTTGACCAGCTCGATGCCGTAGAAGTAGCCGTCGCCTCGGACGTCGCCGACGATCGGCAGGTCGTGCAGCTTCTCCAGGGTGGCGCGGAACGCGTCCTCGTTGGCGCGTACGTGCCCGACGAGGTCCTCGCGGGCGAACACCTCGAGGTTGGCCAGCGCCACCGCGCAGGACACCGGGTGCCCGCCGAAGGTCACCCCGTGGGCGAACATGCCGGTCTCGGTCAGGAACGGTTCCATGAGCCGGTCGCTGGCGATCATCGCGCCCAGCGGGGCGTACCCGGAGGTGATGCCCTTGGCGGTGGTGATGATGTCCGGCTGGTAGCCGTAGCGGACCGCCCCGAAGTACTCGCCGAGCCGACCCCACGAGCAGATCACCTCGTCGGAGACGAGCAGCACGTCGTACGCATCGCAGATCTCCCGGACCCGCTCGAAGTAGCCGGGAGGGGGCGGGAAGCAGCCGCCGGAGTTCTGCACCGGCTCCAGGAAGACGGCGGCGACGGTGTCCGGCCCCTCGCGCTCGATGGCCCGGCCGATCTCGTCGGCGGCCCAACGGCCGAACGCCTCGGGATCGTCGCCGTGCTCCGGGGCCCGGTAGAAGTTGGTGTTCGGCACCTTGATCCCGCCCGGCACCAGCGGCTCGAAGTCGCTCTTGATGCCCGGCAGACCGGTGATCGACAGCGCGCCCATCGAGGTGCCGTGGTAGGCGATGTAGCGGCTGACAACCTTGTACTTGTTGGGCTGGCCGGTGCGCTTGAAGTACGCCCTGGCCAGCTTCCACGCCGCCTCGACGGCCTCGGAGCCGCCGGTGGTGAAGAAGACCCGGTTCAGGTCGCCCGGGGTGAGCGAGGCGATCTTCTCGGCCAGCTCGACGGCCGTCGGATGGGCGTACGACCAGAGCGGGAAGTACGCCAGCTCACCGGCCTGCTTGGCGGCGGCCTCGGCCAGCTCGGTGCGGCCGTGACCGGCGTTGACGACGAACAGTCCGGCGAGCCCGTCGAGGTAGCGGCGACCCTGCGCGTCCCAGATGTACGCGCCCTCGCCGCGCACGATGGTCGGCACCTCGCCGGCGGAGTAGCTCGCCATCCGGGTGAAGTGCATCCAGAGGTGGTCGGTGGCGTCGGCCATGTCAGCCCCATCGATCGTCGGGCCGGTCAAGGGGTGAAGCCGGCCGCTCTGTCCACGGTTATCGCACAGTCCGGTGCCCTTCGGCAAGTGTTATCAGTGGCCTAGATGCCCGAGTGCGACGGAATCAGCGAGTGACGGCAGTCTGGGCAACGGATTCCGCATCGACGCGCGGGGTCGGATCAGGGCACTCGGGTTCCCGGAAGCCGGGGCCATCAGAGCGGCGCGGACACCCCGACTTCCTGCAACCCGGGTCGATCAACCGAGAGTCGTCAGGCCGTACCCCAGGTGTAGGTCTGTTTGCGGAGCTTGAGGTAGACGAACGCCTCGGTGGAGAGCACCCCGGGCACCGCGCGTAGCCGTTGCAGGATCTCCAGCAGGTGGTCGTCGTTGCGGCAGACGACCTCGGTGAGCAGGTCGAACGACCCGGCGGTGATGACGACGTAGTCGACCTCGTCCAGTTCGGCGAGCCGGTCGGCGACCGCCTCCAGGTCGCCGTCGGTACGCAGCCCGATCATCGCCTGGCGGGGGAAGCCGAGCTGGAGGGGATCGGTCACGGCGACGATCTGCATGACGCCGGAGTCGAGCAGTCGCTGTACCCGCTGGCGGACCGCCGCCTCGGACAGGCCGACCGCCTTGCCGATGGTGGCGTACGGCCGGCGGCCGTCCTCCTGAAGCTGCTCGATGATCTGCTTGGCCACGTCGTCCAGCAGAGCGTGGTTGGCACCTTCACGCACAGCGACACGGCGACCGCCGCCGCCGCTCTCGTGCTGCCGGTTCGTCATCGTGCGCTCCCCATGTCCCGAATCGTGATGTCGCGCGTGTGTCCCCGCGCAGTCTGGCGTATTTCGTCGTCAACTGCTAATCCCGCAACGGAATCCCTTGTAAGGGAGGTTTCCTCATGTCAGGATCAGTGCTCCCTGGCACTCGACCCTCCCGACATTCCCGCCGGCGTGCCTCCCCCGTCCCGCCGCCGACGATGACCCCCTAGGAGTCGTCATGCGTACTCCCCTCCGGCCCCTCTCCCGGCGTGGACTGCTCACCGGCACCCTCGGTTCGGCCGCTCTCCTCGCCGCGGGCGGCAGCCTCGCCGGCTGTGGCACCAAGGGCGCCCAGCAGACCGAGGCCGGCTGCGTCAGCGAGGACCTGTCCGCTACGGAGAAGAAGCTCGCCTTCTCCAACTGGCCGCAGTACATGGACGTCGACGAGAAGGACGAGTCCAAGCGGCCGAGCCTGGACGAGTTCATCACGAAGACCGGCATCCAGGTGACCTACACCGAGGACATCAACGACAACAACGAGTTCTTCGGCAAGGTGCAGAACCAGTTGGCCGCCTGTCAGAGCACCGACCGCGACATCATCGTGCTGACCGACTGGATGGCGGCCCGGATGATCCGGCTCGGCTGGATCCAGAAGCTCGACCCGGCGAAGATCCCGAACGTGGCGGCGAACCTGCTGCCGTCGCTGCTCAAGCGCCCCTTCGACACCGAGAACCGGATCTCGATCCCGTGGCAGTCCGGCCTGGCCGGGCTGGCGTACAACGGCAGCGTCACCAAGGAGCTGCGGACCGTCGACGAGCTGCTGACCCGCCCCGACCTCAAGGGCAAGGTGACGGCGCTGAGTGAGATGCGCGACACGATGGGTCTGCTGCTCGGCTCCAACGGTCACGACCCGTCCAACTTCACGGCGGCCCAGTTCGACGACGCGCTCAACAAGCTCAAGAAGGCCGTCGACTCCGGGCAGATCCGCAAGTTCACCGGCAACGACTACGCGCCCGACCTGGCCAAGGGCGACATCGCCGCGTGTATCGGCTGGTCCGGGGACGTCATCCAGCTCGCCAGTGAGAACGAAAAGGTGCAGTTCGTCGCGCCCGACTCCGGCGTGATGCTCTACAGCGACAACATGATGGTGCCGAACAAGGCCGCCCACCGGGGCAACGCCGAGGCGCTGATCAACTACTACTACGAGCCGGCCGTCGCCGCGAAGCTCGCCGCGTACGTCAACTACATCTGCCCGGTCAAGGGCGCCCAGGCCGAGATGGAGAAGATCGACCCGGATCTGGCCGCCAACCCGCTGATCTTCCCGGACGACGCGCTGCTGGCGAAGTCCAAGGTCTTCATGGCCCTGGACGAGAAGCAGGAGAAGGAGTACGAGGGCAAGTTCCAACAGGTCATCGGGGCGTGACTCCGATGACGCGCGAGACACCCGCCGGCGATCTGCGCCTGGCCGACCTCACCAAGCGGTTCGGCATCTTCACCGCCGTCGACGACCTCAGCCTGACGATTCCGCAGGGCTCGTTCTTCGCGCTGCTCGGCGCGTCCGGCTGCGGCAAGACCACCACCCTTCGGATGATCGCCGGGCTGGAGGAGCCGACCAGCGGTCAGGTGCTGCTCGGCGACACCGACATCGCCCGGCTGCGGCCGTACAAGCGGCCGGTCAACACGGTCTTTCAGAGCTACGCGCTCTTTCCGCACCTCACCATCTTCGAGAACGTGGCCTTCGGGCTGCGCCGACGCGGCATCCGCTCGGTCGACGACGAGGTGCGGCGGATGCTGTCGCTGGTGCAGCTCGACGGCTTCGGCCCGCGCCGCCCGGCCCAGCTCTCCGGCGGCCAGCAGCAGCGGGTCGCGCTGGCCCGCGCGCTGATCAACAAGCCGCAGGTGCTGCTGCTCGACGAGCCGCTGGGCGCGCTCGACCTGAAGCTGCGCCGGCAGATGCAGATCGAGCTGAAGCGCATCCAGACCGAGGTGGGCATCACCTTCGTGCACGTCACCCACGACCAGGAGGAGGCCATGACCATGGCCGACACCGTCGCGGTGATGAACGCCGGCCGCATCGAGCAGCAGGGCGCCCCGGCGGACATCTACGAGTTCCCGGCCACCGCGTTCGTGGCGAACTTCCTCGGCCAGTCCAACCTCCTCGCCGGCGAGGCCGCCGGCACCAGCGGCGGCGAGGTCGCGGTGACGGCGCACGGTTCGCGCTTCACCGTGCCCGCCGGCCGCTCACGCGCCGACCGGGGTCCGGTCCACCTGGGGGTACGCCCGGAGAAGCTGCAACTGGTCGGCTCCGCCGACCAGGTCCCCCACGGACACCAACTGGTCACCGGTGTGGTCACCGACGCCTCCTACGTGGGCGTCAGCACGCAGTACCTGCTGCGCACCGGCTGGGGCACCGAGTTGTCGGTCTTCGCCGCCAACAGCGGTGCCGCGACCCAGGTCCCGGTCGGCGGCGAGGCCGTGGCGTACTGGGATCCACGGCACGCGTTCCTGCTGCCGCGCGACGCCGCCGACACCGACCGGACATCGCCGGTGCTCGACGAGCCGGTGGGTGCGTCCTCGTGACCCTCCTGGCGCCCACCAAGGCGGGTCAGCCGCCGCCCACGGCACCGGCAGCCCGGTCCGGGCGGTACCGCCTCCTGCCGTACCTGCTGCTGTTGCCCGGCGCGGCCTGGCTGCTCGTCTTCTTCGGTGTGCCGCTGCTGCAGCTCGCCGCCGCGAGCCTGTACGACCCCGGCGGCTCGCTCTCCACCGGGTACGCGATGACCTGGGCGTTCGGCAACTACCCGGACGTGGTGCAGGCGTACTGGCCGCAGCTTCTGCGCTCGTTCGGCTACGCCGGGCTGGCCCTGGTGGTGGCGCTGCTGCTGGGCTACCCGTTGGCGTACGCCATCGCGCAGAAGGCGGGCCGGTGGAAGAACCTGCTGCTGGTGTGCGTCGTCGCGCCGATGTTCACCAGCTTCCTGGTCCGTACGTTGGCCTGGAAGACGATCCTGTCGGACAACGGCGCGCTCGTCGGGCTGCTGCGCGACGTGCACCTGCTCGCCCCCGACGGCCGACTGTTGGCCACGCCGTTCGCGGTGGTGCTCGGCCTGACGTACAACTTCCTGCCGTTTCTCGTGCTGCCGCTGTACGCGAGCCTGGAGCGGCTCGACGGGCGGCTGCTGGAGGCGGCCGGCGACCTGTACGCGAGCCCGGCGCAGGCATTCCGCCGGGTGACCCTGCCGCTGTCGATGCCCGGCCTGGTCGCCGGCACGCTGCTGTTCTTCATCCCGGCCAGCGGCGACTACATCAACGCCGAACTGCTCGGCACCCCCAACGAGTACATGGTCGGCAACGTCATCGACTCGGCGTTCCTGGTCCGGCTGGACTACCCGCAGGGCGCCGCGCTGTCGTTCTTGCTGATGGCGGCGATCCTCGCGGTGGTCTTCGGCTACCTGCGGCGGGCTGGCACGGAGGAGGTGCTGTGAGGATCTCGCGCTGGCTGGCGGACCGCTGGGTGATGATCGTGGCGCTGCTGGTGCTCGGCTACCTGTCGCTGCCGATCCTGGTGGTGGCCGGGCTGTCGTTCAACCGCCCGTCGAGCCGACTGTCGTACGACTTCAACGAGTTCACCCTCGACAACTGGCGGCAGCCCTGCGCCACCTCGGACATGTGCGACGCGGTCGTCCGCAGCGTGCAGATCGGCTTCATCGCCACGGTCGTGGCTACCGTACTTGGCACGCTGATGGCGTTCGCGCTGGTCCGGCACCGCTTCCGGGGTCGGGCCGGCGTCAACGTGCTGATCTTCCTGCCGATGGCGACGCCCGAGCTGGTGATGGGCACGTCGCTGCTGGCCCTGTTCGTCTCGGCCGGGGTGCCGCAGGGCTTCTGGACCATCGTCATCGCGCACGTCATGTTCTGCGTGTCGTTCGTGGTGGTCACCGTGAAGGCGCGGCTCGCCGGGATGGACCGGCGGCTGGAGGAGGCCGCCATGGACCTCTACGCCAACGAGTGGCAGACCTTCCGGCGGATCACCCTGCCGCTGGTGCTGCCCGGCATCGTGGCCGCCGCGCTGCTCGCCTTCTCGTTGAGCTTCGACGACTTCATCATCACCAACTTCAACGCCGGCACGACGGTCACGTTCCCCATGTACGTCTGGGGCGCCGCCCAGCGGGGCATCCCGCCGCAGGTCAACGTCATCGGCACCGCGATGTTCGCGATCGCGTTGCTGCTGGTGGGGCTCAGCTCGCTGCGCGGGCGGCGGGAGCGCCGCGCCAACCTGCTGGCCGTTCCGACACCGCAGGCGCGGCGGCCGTCATGACGCCCGCGCACGTCGGCCGGGCGCTGGCCGACGCGGCACCCGTGCCGTACTGGCTCGACCGCAGGGAGCGCCCCGACCCGCTGCCGCCGCTCACCGGCGCGCAGACCGCCGACCTGCTCGTCATCGGCGGCGGGTACGGCGGGCTCTGGGCCGCCCTGGAGGCCAAGCGCGCCGACCCGGAGCGGGACGTGCTGCTCGTCGACGCGGGCACCTGCGGGTGGGCCGCCTCCGGGCGCAACGGCGGGTTCTGCGCCGCCTCGCTCACCCATGGTCTCGCCAACGGCGTCGACCGGTTCCCCGACGAGGTCGGCGAGCTGGAACGCCTGGGCCGGGAGAACCTGGACGCGATCGCCGCCACCGTCGCCGAGTTCGACATCGACTGCGACTTCGAGCGCACCGGTGAGCTGGCCGTCGCCGTCGAGCCGTACCAGCTCGACGGGCTGGTCGCCGACGCGGAGCTGGCCCGCCGGTACGGCCACCGGGTGCGGTTGCTCGACGCCGCCGAGGTCCGCGCCGAGGTCAACTCGCCGACCTACCTGGGCGGGATGGTTGACGCCGACCGGGTCGCCATGGTGGACCCGGCGAAGCTGGCCTGGGGACTGCGCCGCGCCTGCCTCGCCCTGGGCGTACGCGTGCACGAGCACACCCGGGTCACCGGGCTGCGCGCCGACGGCGTCGCGTTACGGGCGGACACCCTCGGCAGCGATCCCGCCGACCTGGCCCGCTCTGCCGCACCTGCCGGCCTGGCCCGCTCTGCCGCACCTGCTGGCCTGGCCCGCTCTGCCGCACCCGCCGGCCTGGCCCGCACTGCCGCACCTGCCGGCCTGGCCGGCTCTGCCGTAGCCGCCCCGGGCCGCCCCGGCGTGATCCGCGCCCGACGGGTCGTGCTCGCCACCAACGCGTTCCCGCCGCTGCTGCGCCGGCTGCGCGCGTACGTGGTGCCCGTCTACGACCACGTGCTGATGACCGAACCGCTCAGCCCGGCGCAGCGCGACGCGATCGGCTGGCGCAACCGGCAGGGGCTCGCCGACACCGGCAACCAGTTCCACTACTACCGGATCACCCGCGACGGGCGGATCCTCTTCGGCGGCTACGACGCCGTCTACCACTACGGCAACCGGGTCGCCCCGAAGCTGGAACAGCGCCCAGCCACCTTCACCACCCTCGCGCAGCACTTCTTCACCACGTTCCCGCAGCTCGCGGACGTGCGCTTCAGCCACCGCTGGGGCGGCGTCATCGACACCTGCACCCGGTTCTGCCCGTTCTACGGCACCGCCTTCGGCGGTCGGCTGGCGTACGCGGCCGGGTACACCGGTCTCGGCGTCGGCGCGACCCGCTTCTCCGCCCGGGTCCTCCTCGACCTGCTGGCCGGCGGAAACACCCCGCTGACCCGGCTCGACCTCGTCCGCCGCAAGCCCCTGCCGTTCCCGCCGGAACCCGTCCGCGCGGTCGGCATCAATCTCACCCGCCGGTCGATGGCCCGTGCCGATGCGCGTGGGGGCCGGCGTGACCTGTGGCTCCGTACTCTCGATCGTCTTGGTTTGGGGTTTGATTCCTGATGCGTGTCCTGCTCGTCGGCGCCGGTGGCGTCGGCTCCGCCGCCGTAGCCATCGCCGCCCGACGGGCCTTCTTCGAGACGATGGTCGTGGCCGACCACGACCCGCAGCGCGCGGCCCGCGCGGTGGCCGCGCACGGCGGCCGTTTCGTCGCCGCCCAGGTCGACGCCTCCTCGGCCGACGCGATCACCGCGCTGTGCCGGGAACACCGGATCACCCACGTGCTCAACGCCGTCGACCCGCGCTTCGTCATGCCCATCTTCGACGGCGCGTTCGCGGCCGGCGCGGACTACCTGGACATGGCGATGTCGCTCTCGCACGCCGACACGGGCGTGCGGCTCGGCGACGAACAGTTCGCGCAGGCCGACGCCTGGTCGGCGGCCGGTAGGTTGGCGCTCGCCGGCATCGGCGTCGAACCGGGACTGTCCGATGTGTTCGCCCGGTACGCCGCCGACGAGCTGTTCAGCGAGATCGACGAAATCGGCGTGCGGGACGGCGCGAACCTCACCGTCGACGGCTACGACTTCGCTCCCTCGTTCTCCATCTGGACCACGATCGAGGAATGCCTCAACCCGCCGGTGATCTGGGAGGCCGACCGCGGCTGGTACACCACCGAGCCGTTCAGCGAGCCCGAGGTCTTCGACTTCCCGGAGGGGATCGGGCCGGTCGAGTGCGTCAACGTGGAGCACGAGGAGGTGCTGCTCATCCCGCGCTGGGTGAAGGCCCGCCGGGTCACCTTCAAGTACGGGCTCGGCGAGGAGTTCATCGACGTCCTGAAGACGCTGCACAAGCTCGGCCTGGACGGCGTCTCCCCGGTCCGGATACGCGGGGTCGACGTGTCCCCGCGCGACGTGGTGGCGGCCTGCCTGCCCGACCCGGCCACCCTCGGCGCGCGGATGCGCGGCAAGACCTGCGCCGGCACCTGGGTCCGTGGCCTGGGCCCGGACGGCCAACCCCGGGAGGTCTACCTCTACCACGTGGTCGACAACGAGTGGTCGATGAGCGAGTACGGCCACCAGGCGGTTGTCTGGCAGACCGCCGTCAACCCGGTGGTGGCGCTCGAACTGCTCGCCACTGGCGCGTGGACCGGCGTGGGGGTGCTCGGGCCGGAGGCGCTGCCCCCGGTGCCGTTCCTCGACCTCCTCACCGCCTACGGCTCACCATGGGGGACACAGGAGCGCTCAGCAGCGTGAGCTGCCCGCCCCGCGCCCCTGCGTCCCGATCGCCAGCGACGTCGACTGCGCCGGCGGCCGCGGCAACGGCCCGGCCTACGTCAGCGGAGTAGTCAAGGTGATCGGCGAAGACGTCTACGACCTGGACCGCGACAACGACGGCTACGGCTGCGACTAACCCCCGCCCCGCCCAGTCGCGCCCCGCCCAGTCGCGCCCCGCCCAGTCGCGTCGATCATGGAGTTGTGGTGGGCAGAAGAAGCCGATTCGAGGCTTCCTGGCGGCACCACAACTCCATGATCGGCCCCGTTGGCGAGTCAGGGCATAGCACGTTGGACGCTTTTTTGGGGGTTTTGCACAGGGCTGGACTTTATCCACAGAGGGCTGGGGTGGGGTGGAGGGTTCGGGGCTCGGTGACGCAGATTCCGCGGTATGGCGGAGCGTCTTTATCGATACTCGGAGCTACTCAGCGCCGGCCTCAGTCGCGAGCAGGTGCGCAAGATCGTTGGGCTATCCCAGCTGCACCGGCTGTCGCGGAGTATCTACGCGCCATCGGCCTACCGCAGTGGGCACCTGCCGGCGATCTTCCGGCGTTTGCCGGACACTGCTGTGGTCGGATATCACACCGGCGCACAACTACACGGTTTCGGCGACCTCCGCAGCCCCGACGTGCACGTCATCGTTCCAGCGGGGGAGCGCGTGCCACACATTCGGGGAGTCGTGGCCCACGAGTCGGTGTTGCCCGTAGGTGATCCGGTGCTTCTGGATGGTGTGCCCTGTGCACCCGCTGCTCGATGTGCCGTGGATCTGGCGCGATCGGTGCGCCGAATGGACGCGATGCCACTGCTGGACCTGTGTCTTCGGGTCGGCGCTTGCCAACCTGACGAACTCCTGGTCGAAGTCGCTCGGCACGAGCGCCTGCGGGGGATCTGTCAGGCGCGCGAACTCGTCAGCCACGCCGATCCCCGGGCGGAGTGCCGACAGGAAAGTCAGCTTCGCCTTGTGTTGATCGACGGCGGCCTGCCACCGCCGGAGCCTCAGCTGTGGGTGTCGGACAACAACGGGATACCGCTCTACCGCCTGGACCTTGGCTACCGGCAACACCGGGTCGGTGTTGAGTACGACGGCGTGTCCCATCTGGACCGCGCCCGCCTCCAGGGCGATCGCTCTCGAATGAACTGGCTCGCCGACAACGGGTGGCAAATGCGCTATTTCACCGATCTTGACCTCTACCGTCGCCCCGCCCACATCATCCAAACCCTGGCCCCCCTCCTCCACCCCTAGCGTCCCCGCCCCCCAGGCCCCTGACCCCAGGCCCCAGGCCCCAGACCCCAGACCCCAGGCCCCGTCGATCATGAAGTTGTGGTGCTCCTGAAGAAGTGCAAACCAGCGTGTAACGCCCACCATGACTCCATGATCGACGGGGTCTGGGGTGAGGCGCGGGGGGCGCGGGTGAACGGTTGGGGGGTGGTTTCCGTATCAGGGGCTGACGGACATTGGCTAGGGCGGGAGTTTCGGCGATGAGGGTGCAGCGGAAGCATGTGCTGGCGGCTACCGTGGCGGTGGTTGCCGCCGCAGGGGTGGCGGTGGGGACCGGGTTCGGGTTCGCCGACACCGCCCCGGCACGGTCGTCCGTCTGCTCCGGCTCGGTGACGTTCTCCGCGGAGGCCGGTGCGCCGGCGGCGACCAGCGACCGGTTCCCGGTGGGTACGCGGCTGCGGGTGACCAATCTGGACAACAACCGCGCGGCCACGGTGACGGTGACCGGCCCGTCGGGGAGTTGTGTGCTGCTCAACGCCGCCGCCATGGAGTTGGTGCGGGAGCCGGGCAAGAACGTGATCCGCCGCAACGTGGTGGAGCGGCTGGACGGCGTGGCAGCCCAGCCCGCCCCCGGTGGCGTACGCCCCGGTGCCGCCTCGCCCGCCGCGCCGCGCCCGGTGCCCGGCTCGGCCTGCTCCGGCGCGATCACCTTCTTCGCCGAGAACGCCGCGCCGGCGGCGACCAGCGGGAAGTTCCCCGTCGGCACGCGGCTGCGGGTGACGAATCTGGACAACAACCGGGCGACCACGGTGACGGTGACCGGCCCGTCCGGGAGCTGTGTGCTGCTCAACACCGCCGCGATGGACCAGATCCGCGAGCCGGGCAAGAACCTCGTGCGCAACAACACGGTCGAGGTGCTGCGCTGACGGAAGGTGCAGGGGCCCGACGCGGGCCCCTGCACCCACGTCAGGCGAACGCCGCGTCGAGGATGTCGGCGCCCCGGGTGAGCTGCGTGTCGGAGATGACCAGCGGCGGTAGAAAGCGCAGCACGTTGCCGTACGTGCCGCAGGTCAGGGTGAGCAGGCCGGCGGCGTGGCAGGCCGCCGAGATGGCGGCCGTGGCGCTCGGGTCGGGGACGAGCGACCCGGGCTGGACCAGTTCGACGGCGAGCATCGCGCCCCGGCCGCGTACCTCGGCGATCCGGGGATCCCGCTCGGCGATGGCCCGGAGGCGGGGTGCCAGCACGGATTCGATCCGGCGGGCCGCACCGGCCAGGTCCAGTTCGTGCATGGTCTCGATGGTGGCCAGCGCGGCGGCGCAGGCGATCGGGTTGCCGCCGTACGTGCCGCCGAGCCCGCCGACGTGCACCGCGTCCATCAGCTCCGCCCGACCGGTGACCGCCGCGAGGGGCAGCCCGCCGGCGATGCCCTTGGCGAGGGTGACCAGGTCGGGTTCGACGCCCTCGTGCTGGCAGGCGAACCAGTCGCCGGTCCGGCAGAAGCCGGTCTGGATCTCGTCGGCGACGAAGACCACCCCGGCCGCCGTCGCCCACTCCCGCAGCGCCGGCAGGAAACCCGGCGCGGGTACGACGAAACCGCCCTCACCCTGGATCGGCTCGATGAGCAGCGCGGCGACGTTCTCGGCACCCACCTGCTTCTCGACCACCTCGATGGCCCGCGCCGCCGCCTCCGCGCCGGTGAGCCCGCCGTCGCGCAGCGGGTACGACATCGGCACCCGGTAGATCTCCCCGGCGAACGGCCCGAACCGGTGCTTGTACGGCATGTTCTTCGCGGTCAACGCCATGGTCAGGTTGGTCCGGCCGTGGTACGCGTGGTCGAACACCACCACCGCCGGTCGTCCGGTGGCGTGCCGCGCGATCTTGACGGCGTTCTCCACCGCCTCGGCACCGGAGTTGAACAGCGCCGAGCGCTTCTCGAATGCGCCCGGCGTCAACGCGTTGAGCTGTTCACACACCGTCACGTACGACTCGTAGGGCGCGACCATGAAGCAGGTGTGGGTGAACCGTTCGACCTGGGCGCGGACGGCCTCGACCACCCTCGGCGCGGAGTTGCCGACGCTGGTGACGGCGATGCCGGCGGCGAAGTCGATCCACTCCCGTCCGTCGACGTCGGTGAGCGTGCCGCCCGACGCGGCGTCCACATAGGAGCTGATGACGCTGCCCACGCCACGGGCGACGGCACCACTGCGGCGCTTGTGCAGTTCTTCCGAGGACGGCAAGGGTCAGCCCTCGATGTTGTGCATGACGTGCTTGATCCGGGTGTAGTCCTCCAGGCTGTAGACCGACAGGTCCTTGCCGTGCCCGGAGTGCTTGAAGCCGCCGTGCGGCATCTCGGAGACGAACGGGATGTGCGTGTTGACCCAGACGCAGCCGAAGTCGAGCCGTCGCGTCATCCGCATCGCCCGGCCGTGGTCGCGGGTCCAGACCGACGCCGACAGGCCGTAGTCGACGCCGTTGGCCCAGCGCACCGCCTCGTCCTCGTCGGAGAAGCGCTGCACGGTGATGACCGGACCGAACACCTCGTCCTGGATGATCTCGTCGGCCTGCCGCAGCCCGGACACGACGGTGGGCGTGTAGAAGTAGCCGCGCTCGCCCTGCCGGGAGCCGCCGGTCTGGATCGCCGCGTGGTCGGGCAACCGGTCGACGAAACCGCTGACCCGGGCGAGCTGGTTGGCGTTGTTCAGCGGGCCGTAGAGCACGTCGGCGTCGTCCGGCGCGCCGGTCTTCGTGGCGCGGGCCTGCTCGGTGAGCGCCGCCACGAAGTCGTCGTGGACGCCGGGACCGGCCAGTACCCGGGTCGCCGCCGTGCAGTCCTGCCCGGCGTTGAAGTAGCCGCCGACGGCGATGGCCTCGGCCGCCGCCGCCACGTCCGCGTCGTCGAAGATCACCACCGGGGCCTTGCCGCCCAGCTCCAGGTGGGTGCGCTTCAGGTCCGGGGCCGCCGCGGCGGCCACCTCCATGCCCGCGCGGGTCGAGCCGGTGATCGACACGAGCTGTGGGGTCGGATGCGACACGAGGGTACGACCGGTGTCGCGGTCGCCGCAGACCACGTTGAACACCCCCGGCGGGAAGAACTCGGCGGCGATCTCGGCGAGCAGCAGCGTCGACACCGGAGTGGTGTCCGACGGCTTCAGCACGACCGTGTTGCCGGCGGCGAGCGCCGGGGCGATCTTCCAGATCGCCATCATCAGCGGGTAGTTCCAGGGGGTCACCTGGGCGCAGACCCCGATCGGCTCGCGCCGCACGTACGAGGTGTGCCCGGCCAGGTACTCCCCGGCCGAGCGCCCCTCCAACATCCGGGCGGCCCCGGCGAAGAACCGGAACTCGTCCACCGCCGGGGGCAACTCCTCCTCGGCGGTCAGTTGGCGGGGCTTGCCGGTGTTGCGTACCTCGGCGTCGACCAGCTCGGCGGCCCGTGCCTCCACGGCGTCGGCGAGCTTGAGCAGTGCCCGCTGCCGCTCGGCGGGGGTGACCTCCCGCCAGCTCTCGAAGGCGGTGGCGGCGGCGTTCATCGCCGCGTCGACGTCGGCGGGGCCGGAGACCGGCGCCTGCGCGAACACCTCCCCGGTGCAGGGGTCGACCAGGTCGGCGTAGCCGCCGTCGGCCGGGTCGACGTAGGAGCCGTTGACGAAGTTGCGCAGCTGCTGCTGGTCACTCATGACGGGATCACTCCGAGGGGGCCGGGGGTGAGGTCTGCGGCGGTTATCGCAATCTTCCTGCCATCTTCACTACTGAATCCGCAGCAGACAAGGGCTGCGGCGACTGTTTCCGTCGACTGCTGACTCGTCTACGCTGCACGGCGTGGAGCCCGCACCCTTCTTCGTCGCCTCCCGTCCCGCCTCCGGCACGGGCGAGTTGACCGTCCACCACCCGTACGACGGTCGCGCGGTGGGGCGTACCACCTTTGCCACCAGTGACCAGGTCGAGGCCGCTGTCGCGGCAGCGGCCGGGGTGTCCGCGCAGGCCGCGGCCCTGCCCGCGCACGCCCGCGCGGCGGCCCTGGACCACGTGTCCCGGCGGCTCGCCGAGCGTGCCGACGAGGTCGCGGCGCTCATCACCGCCGAGAACGGCAAGCCCGTGAAGTGGGCGCGCGCCGAGGTCGGACGGGCGGTGTCCACCTTCCGGTGGGCCGCCGAGGAGGCCCGGCGCTTCTCCGGTGAGCTGCAACGACTCGACACCGATCCGGCCGCCACCGGCCGGATCGCCCTGGTCCGACGGGCGCCCCGAGGGCCGGTGCTCGGCATCGCGCCGTTCAACTTCCCGCTCAACCTGGTCGCGCACAAGGTCGCCCCGGCCATCGCGGTCGGCGCGCCGATCATCGTCAAGCCGGCCCCGGCGACGCCGCTGTCCGCGCTGCTGCTCGGCGAACTGCTGGCCGAGACGGACCTCCCGGCCGGCATGTTCTCGGTGCTGCCGCTGCCCAACGACCGCGCCGCCGAACTGGTCGCCGACCCCCGGCTGCCGGTCGTGTCGTTCACCGGGTCGGGGCCGGTCGGCGCGGCGATCCGGCGGCAAATACCGGAGAAGCACGTGACGCTGGAACTGGGCGGCAACGCGGCGGCGGTGCTCTGCGCGGACTGGACCGCCGACGAGGACCTGGACTTCGCCGCGCAGCGCATCGCCACGTTCGCCAACTACCAGGCCGGCCAGTCGTGCATCGCCGTGCAACGGGTGTACGTGCACCACGCGCTGCACGCCGGCTTCCTGCCCCGGCTGGTGGCGGCGGTACGCGCGCTGCGCACCGGCGACCCCACGTCGGAGCTGACCGACGTCGGACCGATGGTGTCCGAGGACGCGGCCCGCCGGGTCGAGACGTGGGTGTCCGAGGCGGTCGCGGCCGGCGCCACGGTCGAGGTGGGCGGCGTCCGCAACGGTGCTACGTACCCCCCGACGGTCCTCACCGGCGTGCCGGCGGACGCCAAGGTCGTCGCCGAGGAGGTGTTCGGGCCGGTGCTGGTGGTCACCCCGGTCGCCGACGACCAGGCCGCGTTCGCCGCGGTCAACGATTCGGCGTACGGGTTGCAGGCGGGCGTGTTCACCCGGCGGCTGGACGTGGCCTTCGCCGCCGCGCGAGTCCTGGAGGTGGGCGGCGTGATCGTCGGCGACGTGCCGTCGTACCGGGCGGACCAGATGCCGTACGGCGGGGTGAAGGGCAGCGGCGTCGGCCGGGAAGGGCTGCGCAGCGCGATGGACGACTACACCGAACCGCGTGTGATGGTGCTGACCGGGCTGGCGCTCTAGGACCAGGTGCCGTCGTCGCGAACCCGGGCGGGGGCGCGGCCGAGCAGCAACGTGGTGAGCGCCGCGTCGACGCTATCGCCGAGGAACCAGTCGCCGGCCTGGTCGAGGGCGAAGACCCGGCCCCGCTCGTCGACGGCGAGGATGCTGTCCTGCTGCTCGGTGCCGATCGGAAAGAGCCGGACGCCGAGGACCGCGCCGAAGTCGGCGAGCGTGTCGGCGGTGTGCGCGATCAGGTGCGGACGGATGTCGAAGCGGGAGATCCACACCTGCTCGCCCGGGCCGCGCCGGGCGCCCACCAGGCTCGGGAACGCCGTCAACGCCTCCACGGCGGCGGGGAAGGCCTCGTGTCGATGCGTCCTCCCGGGCACGGCGGTGACGTCCCGTACCCCGGCCGCCGCCATGATCTGGTCGCCGATGTGCGGACGCCATCCCGCCGCCACCAGCGCGTTCGTCACCTCGGGCGGAAAGCGCCCCGGGTCGGGGTCGGGCGCGGCCGGTGCCCGCCACGTCTCGGTGTAGGCCCGCGCCGCCTCCGGCAGGACGTTGGCGCGCACCAGGAACGTGATGCACGAGTCGCAGGGCAGCTCGGCGACGCCGCCGGCCGGATCACCCGGCTCACGGATCCGGAAGATCTCGAAGCGGGCGGCGTCCAGCAGGGCCGCCGCCTCGGCCCGACCCATCGGCTCGATACCCTCGGCGGCCCGTCGGTGGTCGTACTCGTGCAGCACGTCGGAGACCACGATCAGCTCGGCGTGACATTCGACGCCGCGTACCAGCTCGCCCGGCTGCCTCTCGTCCAGGTAGGCGCGCACGAGCGGATGGTGGTTCAGGGTCGCGGGGCCTCTCGTGCCCTGGGCCGTCCAGATGCGACCGTCGAGGGTCAGGTGCGCCACCGTGTTCGGCGTCGGACCCCGGTGGATCTCCCGGATCAGCAGGCTCGACGCGTCGATCGTGCGCGGCGCGGTCGGCCCGCTGGGCTGACTACGCCGGTACAGGTCCGCCACGACGGCGCTCGGCACCCGGGGCCAGGTGGTGACCTTTCCGGTGCGTTTGTCGATGACGGTCGTCGGCAGGTCGCCGGGGATCGCCCGCACTCCGCTCGACACGATCGAGGTGACGACGAAGCCCAGGTCGAACTCGTCGACCAGCGGGGTGCACTCGTGGCCGAGGCGCTGTGAGTCGCGCCGAGCCCAGGCGGACGCGAGCTGCTCAGCCTGCTGACGGTCGATCACACACCGAAACTACCGGACTACGCGGATCGATGGCGGCCGGTATGGTCCTGGATACCGACGGTGACGGGAGGAGTGGCGGTGAGCGAACGCGCGGACCGGGACGCCAATCGCGAGCTACGAGCCCGATTCGACGACGTGTACGGCCAGTACCAGCAGCTCAGGTCCGGTTTGGACACTCTGACGGCACGGCTCGCCGAGCTGCGGGTGACCCGCCGCTGCGCCGATGGGCACGTCACGGCGACGGTCGACGCGCAGGGCCAGGTCATCGAGGTCGTCCTGGCGCCGGCCGCCTACCGGGCCCGGGACGCCGAGGCGCTGAGCCGGAAGATCACCGAGACGATCCGGGCCGCCGTGGCCGCCGCCAGCCAGGCCACCCAGGCCCTGGTCGCCGAGACCATGCCGGCCGGCTCCGGCTCGGCGGACTTCCTGCGTACCGGCGACTTCGGCGCGTTACTCGGCCGCGCCGACGCCGTGCTCGGCCGCCGCGAGGGGTCGGCATGACCGACGGGCAGCTCTGGCTGGACGCGTCCCGTGCGCGGCGTGGCGGCGCCGACCTGGCCCTGTCCGGCGAGGCGGTGACGGCCCGTCGCGCGGCGGAGGGCGGCGAGATCGAGGCCGCCAGCGGCGCCCGTCCGTGGGGGCGCGACGACATCGGCGCGGCGTTCGAGCGGAGCTACCGCGGCATCGAGCAGACCGTGCTGCGCGCCTGGGCGGGCGTCGGTCAGCGGCTCACCGAGTTGGGCGTCGACGTGGTCAGCGCGGTCGACGCCAGCGTGCAGACCGACCAGAGCAGCGCCGCCCGGCTCGACCGCGCCGCCGACCAGCGCTGACGGCGGGGCGATCCCGATGAGCGTGCTGCCCAGCCCGATCCCGCACCCACTCGACTACGCGCCCTGGGACGTACCGGGCTGGATCTACGAGGCCCTCGACTGGGCCGTCGGTGTGCAGTGGCCGGAGGGCAACGAACGGGCCGTCTGGGACGTCGCGGACCAGTGGTACGCGGTCGCCTCCGTCCTCGCCGGCCCGCACGCCGACGCCGCGGCGGCCGCCACCGAGGTACGCGGCGGATACGGCGGCGTGGGAGCTGTCGACGCCGCGTTCGAGGCGGCCTGGCGCGGCATCGCCGAGGGCGCCGACGCACCCCTGCCGGTGCTGCTCGCGGTCACCGCCGACCTCGGCCGCCTGGTCGAGGAGTGCGGCTGCGACATCGAGGGTGCCAAGATCGAAGTCTGGATCGAGCTGGGGATCCTGGTCGTCGAACTGATCTCGGTGGCGGTGGCGGCGTTGCTCACCGCCGGGGCGGCGTCTCCGGCGGCCGGCGCGGCCGTCACCGCGACCCGGCTACTCATCCAGCAGATCTTCAAACGCCTCATGGGGCAACTGGCCAGTAAGGCGCTGCGGCGCGGGCTCAAGGAGGCCGGCGAACGCGCGGCCAAGGAGGTCGCCAAGGGCGGCGTACGTGGGCTCGCCAAGCGCGCCACCCGGGAAGGGTTGGAGGAGGCGGCCGAGGAGTCCGGGATCAGCCTCGCCACGCAGACGTACCAGAACTCGACGGGCCGGGCACACGGCGTCGACCTGACCGATCTGGGCGCTTCGGCGGTCGGCGGGCTCGCCGGCGGTGCGGTCGCGCCGCTGGCCGCCCTGGGCCGCCACGTGACCGGCCGCGCGGCACGTATCGGCGAGCACCTCGGTCGGGAGATGACCGGCGAGATGCTGGCCGAGAGCGCCGCCAGCGTCGCCACCGGGCAGGGCATGGCCTCGGTCGACGACGTGGTACGCGCCGCCGCGTCCGGCGTCACCGGCTCGACGACCGCGCAGACCGACCACGCTCTGCAGGCACGCCTTCGCGCACAGGCCGACGCTCTGGCCGGAGCGTCCCTCGCCGGCCCGTCGCTTCCGATCCCGCCCCCACCACCGGAACTCGCGACGTCCACGCCCGTGTCGTCTGGGCCGGTTTCGCCAGGGCCGGCCACTGGGACGGTGTCTTCCGGGCCGGCGGGCTCCGGGGCGGTGTCTTCTTCGTCGGGTCTGACGGGGAATGGCGCGGACGTCGCCGATTCGTCGGTGTCGGCAGCAGCCGGCGCGCCTGGGCTGCCAGCCGACGGGCCCGGGGCGAGTGCAGCCCGGCCGGCGGTGGGGGGTGATGTCGGGCTCGCGGGCGTCGCGGAGCCGGGACCTCACGCGGCTGCGCCCCCGCTCCCGGGGGTCACCGCGCCCGTCGCCGGTGTCGTCGACCCGGCCGGCGGCCCAGGGGTCGGCGTCGCCCCGGCGGTCGCCCCGGCGGTCGAGCCGGCCGGCGTCGCCCCGGGCGTCAGCGGCCCCGTACCCTCGTCGACCGGTCTGCCCGGGTCCGCCGCGGCCGTGTCGTCGCCGGTTTCGGCAGCATCCCCGCCCACAGCGCTCGGGCCGTCGTCGGGCCCGCTGCCTTCGTCGGTCGGGTCCTCGTCTACTTCCGTGACCCCGACGACCGGGCCGGTGCCGGCCGTGGGGGCGGTGCCTCCGGTCGGCCCGGCGGCGAGCACTGCCGGGCTTCCGACGCCGACCGCTTCCGCCGTCCCCGCCCCGGCCATCGCGCCTCCGCTGGCGTCCCCGTTCACGTCCACCGGGCCGACGGCCGGCGCGTCCCCCGACGTCGCCGGCCGGCACGGCGCAGCCCTGACCCCGGCAGACGGGAGCACGGTGGTCGCGCCGACGGGCCGGCACTCCGCACCCGAGTCGACCGCGACGCGGGAGTCGATCGCGCCACCCCGCGTACCCCGGCAGAGGACCGCCGGTCGCACGTCGGCGCCGGTCGACGTGGTGGCGTTCGGCGATCCGATGGAGTCCACGGCCGACGTCGACGACTGGTACGCGGCCCAGTGGCTCGCCGAGGCGGAGGCCGCCGAGCGGCGGCGCTACCAGGGCCACTTCGAGGCACAGCGGATCGGCTTCGAGAACAACCGCAGGCAGGCCGAGGCCGTCCGCCTGCGGGCGCGGGCGGCGGAGCACGACCGCCGGGCTGTCGAGTACGCCAACTACGCCCGACAGTTGCACCAGACCGGCCACCGGCAGTGGGCCGACGGCTGGCAGCGGGCGGCGAACGACGAGACGCGCGCGTACGCCCACTGGCGTGACCTGGCCAACGACGTACTGGCGGGCATCACGGCGCCGCCGGTCGTCGACCTGGCCGACGGGGCCTTCGCGCACGCCAACAGCGACGTGGGCGCTCTGGCGCTCGGCGCGGTGGAGACCGGCGGCCCGTCCCGGCTCACCGGCGACGACGTCCCCCCGCCGATCGACGACTCCCGCCCGTACGGGCAGCCGGGCGGGCTCCGGCCA
Source organism: Micromonospora sp. NPDC049662 (assembly GCF_040675055.1). Taxonomy (NCBI): domain Bacteria; kingdom Bacillati; phylum Actinomycetota; class Actinomycetes; order Micromonosporales; family Micromonosporaceae; genus Micromonospora; species Micromonospora sp. NPDC049662. Next base: position 72,352 of record NZ_JBFAOC010000005.1, on the reverse strand, counting down.
CCACTGGCGCTGCACCAGGTCGACGTCGAACGACAGATGCCGCGCGAACGCGACGGCACCGTCCGACGCACCGCCGATCCGCGCCGGGGCGGCTGGTTCCGCCTCCTGAACGACGGCGGCCCCCAGGCCGACGCCACCCGTGGCATCAACTGCCTGGACTGCACCCTGTCGCTTTTCGAGACGTGGGTGCACGGGCGACCGCGGGTGTCCGCGCCGCGTACCTTCGACGGCTACCTCGACGGCGACATCCGACGCCCGATCCGTGGTGAGGCCGGTGGCCCCGGCCGGGTGGAGGACGCCACCGGCGGCCGCTTCCAACGCGTACTCACCCCCGGTCAGCCGTCAGACCCGGCGCAGGCCCGGCAGGGGTATGCCAATCTGCACGACCAACTGCTGCTGGGCGGCCACGGCAGCTACGCGTTCCTGATCACCGAGTGGGCCGGTGGTGGCTCGCACGCCTGGGTGGCACTCAACCAGAACGGCACCGTCCTCTACGTCGACCCGCAGACCGGCCTCGTCCGCGACCATCCGCTGTATCCCGACGTGGTCGGCATCGACGCGCTCGTCCTGGGCGGAGACGGCCGGCCGATGCCGCTGGGCGGACTGCCCCGGGGCCGGTTCAGTGAACGCCCCGACCTGCCGACCCACCCACCCGGGTACGACGACGGCGGCCACGGCGACCCGTACGTCAACCGCATGTACCTGTTGCTGGACGGCCCCGGCTCGACGGATGCGAGCGGCGGAACTCCGTCAACACCAAGGCAACCAGCGCTCCCAGTCACCGCCCGGCTCACACCAGCGGAGTTGGCTACGCTGACCGAGTTGCACGAGAGCGCGCTGGCAAACGCGGACCGAACCGAGGGCTCCCTGGTTCAGGTCGCGCGACGCGTGACCAACACACTCGGCCTCAGCGCGCCGATCGAGTTGCGGGAGCGCGAGTCTCGCGTCAAGCCGCTCGATTCGCTGATGCGGAAGTATCTCGACGAGGCAAGCATCGACGGCAAGGACGTGACCGATTTTGCGGCGAGCGTCAACGACGTCCTCCGCTTTTGCTTCGAGCTTCCATCGGGGCAGCAGTACAGCCAGGCCGTTGACTTGGTTCTTGCGGGATTGGTCGACGCCGGCTACTCGGTCGCACCCTCGGCCTGCAAGAACTTCTGGCGGCAGGGTAACCGCTTCTACGGAGTTAACTGCACCCTCCGATCAACGGACGGGATGTTGATCGAGTTGCAGCTCCACACTCCCGCATCTCGAGAAGTGTGGTTAGCGACTCATGAGGATTACGAGGTTGTCCGGCGCCCCTCGAACAGTCCACAGCGACGAGTGGGGGCGCTCTTGAGAATGCTGGCTGCGAATCGGGCCAGAGGCCTGCCGGAGGCGCTGCCAGCGGAGCTCGATCTACGTTTCCCACCCAAGGACGCGACGTTCGCGAAGTGGGTGAGTCGGAACAGCGGAGTGTGGCACGAGTACTTGGCTTGGCTGGCTCGCGAAGGAGAGGATTTCGCGGGCGTAGTGCGAGAGTTGGGGCTGGCGCGTCGGGACTTCCCCGTAACGCCACAGGTTGTCGGAGAGTTGGAGCAGGGGTTTGTTGAGCTACTACGTGATCTACCGGAATGACGAACACAATGAGCCGTCGGGTCTCTTTGTCGTGGATGCGGGCATCGGCGATGCCGTTCTGTGGGATCACCGCGCTGGAGAGTGGACGTATAACCCCGACCTCGTGGTGCGCTTTCTCGACGACTACCGGAACGCGGACCGCTACAGGAACGTAAGCCGTGCTGCCGCTGAGGCGGTTGCGCCCACGGTGACGGGCAACGGCGAGTTGCCGGACGAGAGTTCGATCCGTGCCATGTTTGTCGGTGGCGCCGATGATCGCTGATTGGAGCATGTGCCGCGCTGACGGCAAGTGTCTAGCGATGCGAAAAGCGCTCCGGTGTGCGCCTAATGGCTGAGGGTCTGGTGCTCCCGTCCTACTACCTCTACCACCAGGCACCGGTGAAGATCGTGGAGACACCCGATGGTGGTGCCCGGGTCTGGCGAGTTGCCATCGACACGGGGGGATGGCAGGCCAAGCCCAGCCTCTTCACCGAGATCATGCTTGCGGTCGGCGGGGACATCTTTCGCCGTTCCGAGGCGGACTTCGTTCAGGAGGTAGAGGCGTTCCGGGCCTACTACCTGGAGGGCGACGGGCCGATCTTCGCGCTGTACGAAACGGTGCGATCGATTGAGGATCTGGCAGCCGCCGAGGGGCGGCACCTGACGCCGCGCGAGCAGGCTCTCATCCGGGGGATCCGGCAGCGGTCGTTCGTGATGTTCGAGGAGCAACTTCGTGCGGCCGGCGATCCGGGTGCCGATCCCGATCTGGCTGCCCGCTAGTTGCGGATCATCGCGCTCGTCGCGGGCCCGCACGGGGGTGCGCCGCCGGCTCTCCTGTCACGGTGTCCCGCTGACCGGCGCGGGCGACCGAGTGGGTTCCCGGTTGCCGGTGTGGGCGGGTATCGACGAGAGTCGTCGTATGGCTGATTCACGCGCCGAGGCGGCGACCTCCGGCGGCGAACCCACGCGGACCTTCGGTTGGTCGTACCTGTTCGTCCATCCGGACGACGACCCACGCTCGGACGGTAACTTCGCCGACGAGCGGGCCGTTCTCGTCGAGTACCTGCGCGACCAACGCCTCACCTTCGAGTTGAAGTGCGACGGCCTGAACGCCGAGCAGTTGGCCCGGCGGTCGGTGCCACCGTCGACGATGTCGCTGCTCGGGTTGATCCGTCACCTGGCCGAGGTGGAGCGCGGCTGGTTCCGCAGGACGATGGCCGGCCAGGTCGCGCCCCAGCGGTACTGCTCGGACGACGATCCGGACGGCGACTTCGACGGCGCGGTCGCCGATCCGACGGTGGTCGACGAGGCGTACCGGGCCTGGCGTGCGGAGGTGGCGTTCGCCGAACAGTTCGTGAGCGAGGCTGCGGATCTCGACGTGCAGGGGCGGCAACGCGACGGCAACGTCATCGTTCTGCGCAGGCTTCTGGTGCACATGATCGAGGAGTACGCGCGGCACAATGGCCACGCCGATCTCCTACGCGAGCGTATTGACGGAAGGGTGGGTCAGTGATGGCCGAGGGGTTCGACGTCCGGTTGACGCGGGCGCAGGAGCGCTACGAGCAGGCGGTCTTCGGTGGTGACTCGACGTCGTTGGACGAGGCCGAGCGGGATCTCGTCGCGGTGGAGGCGGACACCGCCCTGGCTCGTGGACGGCTGTTGCACGCCCGTTTCCTCGAGACCGGCACGGAGGACGCGGCCGAGCTGCCGCTCTTCGAGCGGGCGGCGCAGCTCTACCGCGAGGTGGGCGACGCCCGTGGCGAGGGTGAGGCGCTGTTCTGGGTGGGCACGGTCCACCAGGTGATCCGGCAGGACCAGGCCGCCGCCGACCCGGCCTTCGCGCGGGCGCGTGAGCTGGCGACGGAGGCGGGGGACGAGCTGACCCTCTCGTACGTGTTGCGGCACCTCTGCTTCGGCGAGCAGGCCGCCGGCCGGGTCGAGGCGGCGCGGGAGTTGCTGGAGGAGTCGACGCGGTTGCGCCGGAAGGTGTCCTTCACGCCGGGGGTGGCGGCGAATCTGATCGGTCTGGCGGACCTGGCGGCGAGCGACGGTGACCGGGACGCCGCCCGTGGCTTGCTCGACGAGGCCACGTCACTGGCTACCGGCAGCGGCGCGTACGGCATCGTCCGGTGGATCGACGAGGCCCGCGACGAGCTGAAGCTCGCCTGAGCATCCTGTGGGCGCACCGGTGCGCGGCGCGGCCCGCTCCGTAGCGCCGAACGGCGGTTGACCGTGTTTATTAACATCGCTCCATGGCGAGATCCACTACGGGCAGCAGCAGCTCCGGTTTCTGGGCGTGGGCGGTCGGCCTCCTGTTCGGCCTGGCGATCGGTATCCCTTCGTTCGGCCCGAAGGGAGGGGTGGCGTTCGGTGTCGCCATGGCCGTCGTCGTCGGTGTCGCGTTCGGTGCTACCCGGAGGCGGGTCGACGACGGCGCCGATGGGGAACCTGTCGAGGCGTCGACTCCAGCCGAGGACGGCGATGCGAGCCGGTCCTCCCGCTAGAGCAGGTCGGGCGTCAAGGTGACCGGTATGCCGGCGCCGAGCGTGATCGACTCGACATCGCCGATGTCGGGCTGTCCGGGGGCGCGGGATACCGCGACGTCGCCGAAATCGAGTGGATCAAGGGCGGCGCTCACCCGGACTCCACGTTCGGTCGCCGAGGCGGTGGCCGTACAGGAGGAGTTGCGGCCGCTGGTCGACCTGGTCGGGCCCGGCCCGCTCGCGCCGGACACGGTGGCCGGCCTGGACGTGGCGTACGCCGAGAGCGGTGACCTCCTCGCGGCGGCCGTGACCGTGTTGGATGCTCGGACGCTGACCGTGGTGGATTCGGCGGTCAGCGTCGGCCGGCCCGCGTTCGACTACGTGCCGGGGTTGTTCGCCTTCCGCGAGGCGCCGGCTCTGCTCGCCGCCCTCGACGCGGTGAAGACCGTCCCGGACCTGCTGGTCTGTGACGGGCACGGGCTGGCGCATCCGCGCCGGTTCGGGCTGGCCTGTCACCTCGGGGTGGTCACCGGCCTGCCCGCCATCGGAGTGGGGAAGACGCCGCTGGTCGGCGAGTGGGAAGCCCCGGCCGCCGAGCGGGGCGCCTGGTCGGCGTTGCGCGACGGGGGTGAGGTGCTCGGTCGGGTGGTGCGTACCCGGGACGGCGTCAAGCCGGTCTTCGTGAGCGTCGGGCACCGGATGAGTCTGGAGAACGCCACTGCCCGGGTGCTCGCGTTGACTCCGCGCTATCGCCTTCCCGAGACGACGCGCACCGCCGACCGGCTCTGCCGCGACGCTCTCGCCCGGGCCGGACGCGGGGCGTAGACCGTAACGCCGCACACATACCGACCGCTCTATGACCGGTGGTGGGAGTGGCCCGGTAGTAGCCTGTCCGGCGGACCCCACCCGGGGAGGAACGGTGAGGTGATCATGACGCTGCGTCGACGTGCCGCACGGCTCGCGACGGTCTGCGGTCTGTTGGTCGGCCTGGTGATGCTCGGTGCGTCACCCGCGCTGGCCGACGAAGACTCGGTCCGTGTGGGTGCGGCCAGCAGCTTCGCCGCCGGAGGTTCCCCTCAGGGAGTGAACGTCGCGGTGCGCAAGCGCTCCGAGGGATGCGTCCTGCTGCGTACCGCTCTGGGCCTGAGCCTTGAGGGTCTTCAGCCGGATCAGGTGGCGGTCCAGGTCAACGCGGGCGGGCGCTGGTTTCCGGTGGGCGTGTCCGGCGGTGGTGGCAGCGTGACGACCGCGCAGACCTCGCCGGCCAAGCCGACGCTGTGCAAGGGCAAGGGCATCACCGTGCGGTACCGGGTGGCGTTCGCCGCCGGTACGCCGGGTGGTCGGCTCTCCGTGACCGGTGTGGGTCTCACCGCCGCCGGTCAGCAGTTGGGGCAGGGCACCGATACGGCCAAGGTCGCCGGGCGGCTCTCCCCGTCGCCGACGCCGACGCCATCGAAGAAGCCCACCCCGACCCCGACCCCGACCGAGGCCGCGACGGCGGGCGAGGTGGTCGACCCGGCCGCACTGGGCCCGGCCTCCGTCGCGCCCTCGACGACGGCGGTGGCCGCCAAGGCCGGTGGTGGTGGTTCGCTGATCATGTTCTTCGGCATCGCGATGGTGGCGGTGGGTGTGCTGCTGATCGTGCTGCTGGTCCGCCGCTCCCGGCAGGACCGCACGCCGACCGACGAGCCCGGCCCGCTGCCGGGCAACCCCGGTGGGACCACCTACCGCGCCGGTGGTGGGTCGCCGGCCGCGCCCGGTCACCCCGGCCCGGTGTACGGCCAGCAGCCGCCGGCGGTACCCGTCCCGCGACCCGCTCCCGGCGGCGTCTACGGGGCACGACCCGCCACGCCCGCGCCGGACGCCACTCAGGTCCTGCCGGACGCCACCCAGGTCATGCCGGGCGCACCCGCCGATCCGGGTGCTCGGCCCCGGCCGGACGACGGCGACCACACCGTGTTCATGCCCCGGCTCCCCGGCTGAGCGGGGCGCGGCCCGGTCGCTCCGATACGCTCAGGTTCGTTGGAAACCTGCGGCCAAGGAGCGGAACTAGTGTCTGATCTGTCCCAGATCGTGAAGGCGTACGACGTCCGAGGGACGGTGCCGGACCAGTGGGACGAACGGGTCGCCGAGGCGCTCGGGGCCGCCTTCACCCAGCTGCTCAACGCCACTGACGAGCCCGGTGACGCCGTCGTCGTCGGGTACGACATGCGGGCCAGCTCGCCCGGCCTGGCGGCCGCCTTCGCCGCCGGGGTACGGGCCGAGGGGCGCTCGGTGATCGAGATCGGGCTCGCCTCCACCGACCTGCTCTACTTCGCCTCCGGCTCGCTCGGCCTGCCCGGGGCGATGTTCACGGCCAGTCACAACCCGGCGCAGTACAACGGCATCAAGATGTGCCGCTCCGGCGCGCGGCCGATCGGCCAGGACAGCGGCTTGGCGGAGATCCGTGACCGGGCGCAGGCGATGCTGGACTCGGGGGCGTCCCGCCCGGCGGGCGAGCCGACCCGGCCGGCCGAGCGGCGCGACCTGCTCCCCGACTACGCCGCGTACCTGCGCAAGCTGGTCGACCTCTCCGGCATCCGGCCGCTGAAGGTGGTTGTCGACGCCGGAAACGGGATGGGTGGCTACACCGTCCCCACCGTGCTCGGCGAGGCCGCCCTGTCGGCCCTGCCGCTGGAGATCGTGCCGCTCTACTTCGAGCTGGACGGTAGTTTCCCCAACCACGAGGCGAACCCGCTGGACCCGGCGAACCTGGTCGACCTCCAGCGTGCCGTCGTCGAGCACGGCGCCGACATCGGCCTGGCCTTCGACGGCGACGCCGACCGGTGCTTCGTGGTCGACGAGCGCGGCGAGCCGGTCTCGCCGTCGGCGATCACCGCCCTGGTGGCGGCGCGGGAGCTGGCCAAGCATCCAGGCTCCACCGTGATCCACGGTCTGATCACCTCCAGCGCGGTCGCGGAGATCATCCGTGAGCATGGTGGGGAGCCGGTGGTGGCCCGGGTCGGGCACTCCTTCATCAAGGCGGAGATGGCCCGCACCAACGCCGTCTTCGGCGGGGAGCACTCCGCCCACTACTACTTCCGGGACTTCTGGTTCGCCGACACCGGGATGCTCGCCGCGATGCACACGCTGGCCGCCCTGGGCGAGCAGTCGCTGCCGTTGTCCGTGCTGGCCGGCGAGTACGAGCGCTACGTCGCCTCCGGCGAGATCAACTCGACGGTCGCCGACCAGGCCGCGGCGGTGGCCGACGTGCGGGCCGCGTACCCGGACGCGACGACCGACGAGATGGACGGGCTGACGCTGCGCTTCGAAGACGGCGCGTGGTTCAACCTGCGTGCCTCCAACACCGAGCCGCTGCTGCGGCTCAACGTCGAGGCGCCCACCCGCGAGCGGATGGTCTCGCTCCGGGACGAGGTGCTCGACCGCGTTCGCCGATAAGATCGCCTGCGCCGGTCGGCACCGCCGTCGGTGACCCGCACTCGTGGAAGGAGCCGTGCCATGGCCCTGGATCCGCAGTTGCTCGAGATCCTCGCCTGCCCGGACACGCACCACGCCCCGCTGACCTACGACGCGGAGGCGCAGACGTTGACCTGCACGGAGTGCGGTCGGATCTTCGAGGTCCGCGACGATGTGCCGGTGCTGCTCCTCGACGAGGCGCGTGGCGGCCCCGGGCAGCAGCCATGATCGACGGTACGGCCGGGGTGAGCGGTCGGCGCGACGCCGACGAGGCCCTGCTCGACAACCCGAACGCGCTGGCCGAGCACGACCCGGGCGACATGCTGCGACACACCGCCTCGGGTGGCGCCCAGGTACGCGAGAGCGCGGCGCTGGCCGCCGAGGCGAACCTCGCGGTGCTCGCCGACGACGGGCGGCCCCGGGCCGTGGTGATCGCCGGCATCGGCACGGCCGGGCGTACCGGTGACGTGCTGGCCACGGTCGCCGGGCCGCGCTGCCCGGTCCCGATCATCGGGCACCGCAGCTCGGGCGTACCCGGTTGGGTGGGCGCCGCCGACGTGGTGATCGCGGTGAGCGCGTCGGGTCGCAGCCCGGAGGCGCTCGGCGCCGCCGAGGCCGCGCACCGGCGCGGCGCTCGACTGGTCGCGGTGGGCGCACCGGACTCGCAGTTGCAGTCGGTGGCCGAGCGGGCCCGCGCGCCGTTCATCCCGGTGCCCCGACGGGCGCCGGCCCGGGCCAGCCTCTGGGCGCTCACCGTGCCGGTCCTGCTGGCGGCGCGGTCGCTCGGCCTGGTGAAGGTCAACGAGGCGGACCTGGCGGAGACGGCGGCCCGGCTCGACGCGGACGCCGACCGCTGCCGGTCCACCGCCGAGTCGTTCGTCAACCCGGCCAAGTCGTTGGCGCTGGGCCTGGCCGGCTCGATCCCGATCGTGTGGGGCTCGTCGCCGCTGGCGACCGTGGCGGCCCGCCGGTTCGGCGACACCCTGTCCGCGAACGCCCGCTACCCGGTGGTCACCGGGGCGCTGGGCGAGGCCGGGCGGGGGCGGGTCGGGCTGCTGGACGGCGTCTTCGGCGGCCTGGCCGAGGGGGAGCGGGACATCTTCGCCGACCCGTCGGAGGACGACGGCGAGGGCACCCGGCTGCGGCTGGTGCTGCTGCGCGACGGTGGGCTCAACGCCGACGACGACACGGACGAGCCGCTCGCCGTCGAGGAGCGCCGCGCGGACGCGGTGCAGACCCTCGCCGAGCGCCGTGGCGTGCGGTGCGACGTGGTGACCGCCGAGGGCGGGTCGGCTCTGGAGCGGCTGGCCTCGCTGATCGCCGTACCGGACTTCGCCTCGATCTATCTTGCTCTGGCACATGGGTTGGACCCGATGGCCGTACCGGCCATCACCGAGATGAAGGAGCTGTCGAACCAGTGAACGAAAGCAGGGGGCGGCGCGGCACGAATGTCACCACGACGCGAAGCGGAGTGGCGGCGTGAGCGCGAACGGCGGGACGAAGGCGATCGTCGCCGCCCTGCTGGCCAATGTCGGCATCGCCGTCACCAAGTTCATCGCGTTCCTGCTCTCCGGGTCCTCGTCGATGCTGGCCGAGGCGGTCCACTCGGTGGCCGACTCCGGCAACCAGGGTCTGCTGCTGCTCGGTGGCAAGCGGGCGAAGCGCGCGGCCACGCCGGAACACCCGTTCGGGTACGGCCGGGAGCGCTACATCTACGCGTTCATCGTGTCGATCGTGCTGTTCAGCATCGGTGGACTGTTCGCCCTCTACGAGGCGTACCACAAGTGGTCGGATCCGCACGGCATCACCGAGTGGCAGTGGCTTCCGGTGGCGGTGCTGCTGGCGGCGATCGCTATGGAGTCGTTCTCCTTCCGGACGGCGATCAAGGAGTCCAACCACATCCGGGGCAAGCAGTCCTGGGTGCGTTTCATCCGGCGGGCCAAGGCGCCGGAGCTGCCGGTGGTGCTGCTGGAGGACTTCGGCGCACTGGTCGGTCTGGTCTTCGCGCTGTTCGGCGTCGGCATGACCCTGGCCACCGGCGACGGTCGGTGGGACGCCGCCGGCACCGCGATGATCGGCGTGCTGCTGGTGGTCATCGCCATCGTGCTGGCCATCGAGACCAAGAGCCTGCTCCTCGGTGAGGGTGCCGAACAGCAGGACCTGGCGGCCATCGAGCGGGTCATCACCGAGGGCCCCGAGGTGGAGCGGATCATCCACATGAAGACGCTCTACCTGGGCCCGGAAGAGCTGATGGTGGCCGCGAAGATCGGCGTACCGGCCTGCGAGAGCGCGCACGACCTGGCCCGCGGCATCAACGCGGTCGAGGCGCGTATCCGTACCGCCGTGCCGATCGCCCGGGTGATCTACCTGGAGCCGGACATCTACAGCGTCGCCGCCGCCAAGGCGGGCACCGGCGCCGCTGCCGACACCGCCGTACCGCAGCCGGAGGAGTCCGCGGGCGAGGCGGTCGGGCGGCCCGGGGTCTGAGACGGTGGAACCGCTGTACGGACCGATCCGGGACTACGCCTGGGGGTCCCGCTCCGCCATCGCGCTGTTGCAGGGGCGACCGGTGCCCAGCCCCGGCCCGGAGGCGGAGCTGTGGTTGGGCGCCCACCCGGGCGCCCCGGCCAGCGTGGAGCGCGCCGGAGCCCGGGTGAGCCTCTGTGACCTGGTACGCGACGAGCCGGGGCAGTGGCTGGGCCAACGGGTGGCCGGCCGTTTCGGCAGCCGGCTGCCGTTCCTGCTCAAGGTCCTCGCCGCCGACTCGCCGCTGAGCCTGCAGGCCCACCCGGATGCCGAGCAGGCCCGGGCGGGGTTCGCGGCGGAGGCGGACCTTCCGGCGGGGGAGCGCAACTACTCCGACCCGCATCACAAGCCGGAGTTGTTGGTCGCGCTCACCCCGTTCGAGGCGCTGTGCGGCTTCCGCGATCCGGTGGAGTCGGCCGAGGCGCTCGCCGCGTTCGGCGTACCCGAGTTGGGGCCCGTGGTCGACGCGCTGCGGATCGGGCCGGCGGGCCTGCGCACGGCGGTGGCCACGCTGCTCGGCTGGCCGGTCGCGGAGCGCGACGGGCTGCTGCGGGCCGTCCTGGCGTCGGCGGCCGACGGCCCGGACGCCGAGTTGGCCCGCCGGCTGGCGAAGGCCTATCCGGGCGACCCGGGCGTGCTGGTGGCGCTACTGCTGCACCATGTGCGGCTGGTGCCGGGCGAGGCGATCTGGATGCCCGCGGGCAACCTGCACGCGTACCTCAGCGGCTGTGGCGTCGAGATCATGGCGGCCAGCGACAACGTGCTGCGCGGCGGTCTCACGCCGAAGCGCGTCGACGTGGACGAGTTGGTGCGGGTGCTGCGCTTCGAGGTGCTCGACGATCCGGTGCGCGCCGCCCGGCACGTCGCCCCGGGGGTGGACTGCTGGGCGGTGCCGGTGGACGACTTCGCGCTGCACCGGGTGCGGGTCGGTGCGGACGTGCCGGAGGCCACGCTGGCCCTGCCCGGTCCCCGGGTGGTGCTCTGCGGCGCGGGCTCGGTGACGGTCGATGACGGGGCGGGCGCTCTGACGTTGACGTCCGGCCAGGCGGCGATCGGCACGGCGGCCGGCGAGCCGCTGCGGATCAGCGGCGACGGCGAGGCGTACGTGGCGACGTCGGGCCTACGCTGACTCGACACAAGTCCGACTTTCCCGGAATAGCTTGACTCAGCTTTGCCTGAGTGTGACTCTATGAGTACGCAGCGTTATCGCGACGACGGTCCGGCAACGTGCGGGGAACCAAACCGGGGGGATGCGCGGGGCGGGCGGAGGTGGGCAGCGGGTCTGTCCACCACCGACCGCCCCGTGCGCTGTCCGCCGCCCGTCCCCCGGCGGACGTCGCTGGCGCGCGTAAGGTGGAGGATCGGCGCAGACATCGTTCGACAGGAGCTTTCATGACCAGCACCCTCCCGGCGGCCGCCAGCGGTACGCCGTCCGAGGCCCGGCCGAGCACGCTCGCCGAGGGCGACTTCAAGGTGGCGGATCTGTCGCTCGCCGAGTTCGGGCGCAAGGAGATCCAGCTCGCCGAGCACGAGATGCCCGGTCTGATGGCGATCCGGCGGGAGTTCGCCGAGGCGCAGCCGCTCGCCGGCGCGCGGATCACCGGCTCGCTGCACATGACCATCCAGACCGCCGTCCTGATCGAGACGCTGGTCGCCCTCGGGGCGCAGGTTCGCTGGGCGTCCTGCAACATCTTCTCCACCCAGGACCACGCCGCCGCCGCGATCGTCGTCGGCCCGGACGGCACCCCCGACGCCCCCGCCGGCGTCCCGGTGTACGCCTGGAAGGGCGAGACGCTGCCCGAGTACTGGTGGTGCACCGAGCAGGTGCTCCTCTGGCCGGACGGGCAGGGCCCGAACATGATCCTCGACGACGGCGGTGACGCCACCCTGCTCGTGCACAGGGGCGCCGAGTTCGAGAAGGCCGGCGTCGTGCCGCCGGTCGAGTCCGCCGACTCCGAGGAGTACGCGGTCATCCTCGAGCTGCTGCACCGCTCGCTGGGCGAGGACGGCCAGCGCTGGACTCAGATCGCGGCCGGCATCAAGGGCGTGACCGAGGAGACCACCACCGGCGTGCACCGCCTCTACGAGATGCACCGCGCCGGCACGCTGCTCTTCCCGGCCATCAACGTCAACGACTCGGTGACCAAGAGCAAGTTCGACAACAAGTACGGCTGCCGGCACTCCCTGATCGACGGCATCAACCGGGCCACCGACGTGCTGATCGGCGGCAAGATGGCCGTGGTGATGGGCTACGGCGACGTGGGCAAGGGCTGCGCCGAGTCGCTGCGCGGTCAGGGCGCCCGGGTCGTGGTGACCGAGGTCGACCCGATCTGCGCCCTGCAGGCGGCGATGGACGGCTACCAGGTCGCCACCCTGGACGACGTGGTCGAGCAGGCGGACATCTTCATCACCGCCACCGGCTGCTTCGACGTCATCACCAACGAGCACATGGCCCGGATGAAGCACCAGGCCATCGTCGGCAACATCGGCCACTTCGACAACGAGATCGACATGGCCGGCCTGGCGAAGCGCTCCGACGTGGAGCGGGTCAACATCAAGCCGCAGGTCGACCTGTGGCGCTTCGCCGACGGGCACGCCGTCATCGTGCTGTCCGAGGGGCGCCTGCTGAACCTGGGCAACGCCACCGGGCACCCGAGCTTCGTCATGTCGAACTCGTTCGCCAACCAGACGATCGCCCAGATCGAGCTGTTCACCAAGACCGAGGAGTACCCGGTCGGCGTCTACGTGCTGCCCAAGCACCTGGACGAGAAGGTGGCCCGCCTGCACCTCGGTGCGCTGGGCGCGAAGCTGAGCACGCTCACCAAGGAGCAGGCCGCGTACCTGGGCGTGTCCCCCGAGGGCCCGTTCAAGCCGGACCACTACCGCTACTGATCAACATCTCCTGAACCGGGCCGGCTGCGAGCAGCCGGCCCGGTTCGTCGTCTCCACCCCACCACTCCGTCCGGCCCCGTCCCGCCCTCGCCCCGCCCTCGCCCCGCCCCGCCTCGCCCCGCGATCTTGCAGTTTCGGTTGGGGATTTGCGCCTTCTGAACCGCTATGTCACCACCGAATGTGCAAGATCGCGCGGGCTGTGGGCGGGCGGGGCGGGGGATGGCAGCAACCTCGGGGATGTTGCTGCCTCCCGCGTGGCGGATGCAGCAACATCCCCGAAACTGTGACGATCTTGGGCGCGGGGCGCGGGTTAGTTGCGGCGGCGGGTGGGGCGTAGCCAGGTCCAGGCGCACCAGGCCAGCCAGGCCAGCGACACGACGGTGGCCAGGGTTCGCTGGCGTAGCGCGCTGAGCAGCATCACCACGGCCAGCACCGCCAGCCACGGCAGGAAGGCTTTCACGACGGGGATCCTCGCACGGCCGGTCGGTGTGCGGCGTGCGGCGGGGCGTCGAAGGCCAGGTCACGGGAAGAGTGAGCTTGCCATGAACAACTTGACGAGGCTGCTGAACTGGAGGAAGGTATGGCTGCCCTAAGTTAGTGAAGGCGTGCCTAATGAACACGGAGCGGGGATGTTCGCCACCTACCTGATCGGCCTGCGGGAGGGCCTGGAAGCGACCCTGGTGGTCAGCATCCTGGTCGCCTTCCTGGTGAAGTCGCAGCGCCGGGACCGGTTGCCCCAGGTGTGGGCGGGCGTCGGCCTGGCCGTCGCGCTCTCCGTGCTGTTCGGCTGGCTCATCGAGTACACCTCGACCTCGCTGCTGGCGCGTTCCGAGGATCGCGAGCTGTTCGAGGCGATCACCTCCGTCGCCGCCGTGGTGTTCGTCACCTGGATGATTTTCTGGATGCGCAAGGCGGCCCGCACCATCGCGGGTGAACTCCGCGGCAAGTTGACCGAGGCGCTCGCCGTCGGGTCGCTCGCCGTCGCCGGGATGGCCTTCCTCGCCGTGATCCGCGAGGGCCTGGAGACCGCGCTGATCTTCTACTCCGCGGCTCAGGGCGCGGCCGGGGACAGTGGGCCGCTGCTCGCGCTCATCGGCGGCATCGTGACCGCCGTGGTCCTCGGCGTGCTGCTCTACGCCAGCGCCCTCAAGATCAACCTCAGCAAGTTCTTCACCTGGACCGGCGCGCTGCTGATCCTGGTCGCCGCCGGCATCCTCAAGTACGGCGTGCACGACTTCCAGGAGGCCGGTGTCCTGCCCGGCCTCGGCGACCTGGCGTTCGACATCACCGCCGTGCTCGACCCGACCACCTGGTACGCGGCGCTGCTGGCCGGCATGTTCAACGTGACCCCCGCGCCCACCGTGCTCGAGACCATCGCCTGGATCGGGTACGCCGTACCCGTCCTGCTGCTCTTCCTTCGCCCGACCCGCCGTACCCCGGCATCGGGCGCGGCCACGACGGGCCCGGCGGCGCCCGCCACGCCGGCGCCGGCCGCGGCCTCGGGGCCCGGTGTCGAGGCGTCCGAGCGCACGTCGCCGTCCACCACCACCGTCACCGAACGCGGGGCCGACACCGGCGCCGAGGCAGAGGCGGCATCCGCGCCGCAGCGTGCCTGACCCCACGAGGAGAGACAGCACAGATGCGTACCACCCGATTCTTCGCGCTGGCCGCTGCCGGCGTGCTGGCGACGGCCGGCGTCGCCGCCTGTTCCAAGGCCGACAGCGATAAGTCGGACGCGGCGGGCGGCCCGATCGTGGTCAAGGCCACCGACACGGCCTGCGACGTCGCCACGACCGACCTCGGCGCCGGAACGGCCACCTTCAAGATCACCAACTCGGGCGCGAAGGTCACCGAGTTCTACGTGTACGCCTCCGGCGACCGGGTCATGGGCGAGGTGGAGAACATCGCGCCCGGGTTGAGCCGTGAGCTGCACGTCGAGCTGCCCGCCGGCACGTACGAGACGGCCTGCAAGCCGGGCATGAGCGGCAAGGGCATCCGGGGCGCGCTCAAGGTCAGCGGGTCCGCGCAGCCGCTTACCGCCGACGCCGCCCTGGCCGGCGCCACCGACAACTACCAGCGCTACGTCAAGAGCCAGACCGGGGCGCTGCTGGAGAAGACCGAGGATTTCGTCGCCGCCGTGAAGGCCGGCGACGTGGCGAAGGCCAAGACGCTGTACCCGGTCGCGCGCACCTACTGGGAGCGGATCGAGCCGGTGGCGGAGATCTTCGGCGACCTCGACCCCAAGATCGACGGCCGCGAGGAGGTCATCGAGGAGGGGATGGAGTTCACCGGCTTCCACCGGATCGAGAAGGACCTCTGGCAGTCCGGCGACATCAGCAAGGACGGTCCGATCGCCGACCGGCTGCTGGCCGACGTCAAGGAGATCGTGGCGAAGGCCAACGCCGAGAAGCTCTCCCCGTTGCAGCTCGCCAACGGCGCGAAGGAGCTGCTCGACGAGGTTGCCAGCGGCAAGATCACTGGCGAGGAGGACCGCTACTCGCACACCGACCTGTGGGACTTCGCCGCCAACCTGGAAGGTTCCAAGGCGGCCCTTTCGGCCCTTCGGCCCGCGCTGGAGCAGCGTTCGCCGGAGCTGGTCAAGCAGCTCGACACCGAGTTCGCGAACGTCGAGGCGCAGCTCGGCAAGCACCGCGACGGCGACGGGTGGAAGCTGCACACCGCGTTGAGCAAGGCCGAGCTCAAGGAACTCTCGGACGGCATTAACGCGCTCGCCGAGCCGATCAGCAAGGTCGCCGCAGTCGTCGCGAAGTGACCGGGACGCAGGGGGAGTCGAGTCGATGAGCGTACGCAGGTTGACCCGTCGGCGGGCTATCACGCTCGCCGGCGCCGGGGTGGCCGGAGTCGCGGGCGTCGCCGCCGGCGCGGGCGCGCTGGTCGGCGACTCGCGTGGTCCGGCGGCGGCCAGCGACCACCCGGCGGGCGCGGTGCCGTTCTTCGGCGAGCACCAGGCCGGCATCGTCACCCCCGCGCAGGATCGGCTGCACTTCGTCGCCTTCGACGTCATCACGAAGGACCGGGCCCGCCTGGTCGCGATGCTCGAAGAGTGGACGGCCGCCGCCGCCCGGATGACCGCCGGCCGGGACGCCGGTGTCCTCGGGGCGGTCGGCGGGATGCCCGAGGCCCCGCCGGACGACACCGGCGAAGCGCTCGGCCTCCCGCCGTCGCAGCTCACCCTGACCATCGGCTTCGGGCCCACGCTGTTCCGCGACGCGGACGGGCGGGACCGGTTCGGTATCGCCGACCGCCGCCCGGCCGCGCTGGCGGAGCTGCCGAAGTTCCCCGGCGACGCGTTGCAGGCCCCGATCTCCGGCGGCGACCTGTGTGTGCAGGCGTGCGCCAACGATCCCCAGGTGGCGGTGCACGCGATCCGCAACCTCGCGCGGATCGGCATGGGTGTGGTCAGCGTCCGCTGGTCGCAGCTCGGCTTCGGTCGTACGTCGTCGACCTCCCGCGACCAGGCGACCGCGCGCAACCTGTTCGGCTTCAAGGACGGCACGGCCAACCTCAAGGCCGAGGAGACCGACCTGCTGCGCGACCAGTTGTGGGTGCAGCCCGGCGACGGGCCGGACTGGATGACGGGCGGGTCGTACCTGGTCACCCGCAAGATCCGGATGCTCGTGGAGACCTGGGACCGGACCTCCCTGGTCGAGCAGGAGGAGATCGTCGGCCGGACCAAGGGCAGCGGCGCCCCGCTGGGGCGCAGCAAGGAGTTCGACGAGCCGGACTTCGCGGCGCGCGGTGACGACGGCAAGCCGCTGATCGCCGAGCACGCCCACGTCGCCCTCGCCCATCCGAGCCGCAACAACGGCGCGCACCTGCTGCGCCGGGGCTACAACTTCGTCGACGGCTCGGACGGTCTCGGCCGGCTCGACGCCGGTCTCTTCTTCATCGCGTACCAGCGGGACCCGCGCAAGCAGTTCGTGCCGATCCAGACCCAGTTGGCCCGCCACGACGTGATGAACGAGTACCTGCGGCACGTCTCCAGCGGCCTGTTCGCCTGCCCGCCCGGCGTACGCGACGGTGGCGACCACTGGGGCCGGGTGCTCTTCGGCTGACCGGCGACGCGACCCGTCCGAGCTGTGGTGGCGGCGGACCGCGTCGAGGGGGGATCATGAGGCTGTCCGTGCCGGGTGACGCCGGTCCCACCGAACTGAACGGGGATGCAATATTAATCCCATGAGAGCCCGGGTCCTGGTGGTCGACGACGACCCCGCACTCGCCGAGATGCTCGGCATCGTGCTGCGCAGTGAGGGTTTCCTGCCCTCGTTCGTGGCCGACGGCGAGCGGGCGTTGGCCGCGTTTCGTGACAGTCGTCCGGACATCGTCCTGCTCGACCTCATGTTGCCCGGAATGAGTGGTATCGACGTGGCCCGGTCGATTCGTGCCGAGTCCGGCGTGCCGATCGTGATGCTGACCGCCAAGAGCGACACCGTGGACGTCGTCCTCGGGCTCGAATCCGGCGCCGACGACTACGTGGTCAAGCCGTTCAAGCCCAAGGAGCTGGTGGCCCGGATGCGGGCCCGGCTGCGCCGTGGCGAGGACGTCGCACCGGAGATGCTGACCATCGGGCCGCCCGGCAACCAGATCAGCATCGACGTGCCCGCCCACACCGTCAGCCGCAACGACGAGGAGGTGAAGCTGACGCCGCTGGAGTTCGACCTGCTGGTCGCGCTCGCCCGCAAGCCGCGTCAGGTCTTCACCCGCGAGGTGCTGCTGGAGCAGGTCTGGGGCTACCGGCACGCGGCCGACACCCGACTGGTCAACGTGCACGTGCAGCGGCTGCGCGCCAAGATCGAACCAGATCCGGAGCGGCCGGAAATCATCCTCACCGTGCGGGGCGTGGGCTACAAGGCGGGCACCGGATAGCCTGGTCGCACTGTGTCGACCTCGCCGCCCCCGCAGAACACCACAGCCCGCCGGCTCGCTGCCGGTCGGGAGGTCTGGCGTGTGCTGAGCGGCCGGGTCGCGCGGCTGCTGGCCCGGGCGCACCAGACCTGGCGGCGTTCACTCCAGGTCCGGGTGGTCACCATCACGTTGGTCGCCTCCAGCCTGCTGGTGGGCGGATTCGCGTACCTGATCGCTGACAAGATCACGACGATCCTGCTCGACAACGCGCGCACCGACGTCCAGCTGCGTCTCAAGGGCGGCGCCGGGTACGCGGCCAAGCAGGTCTCCCTCTACGGCCAGCCGCAGGAGGCGCAGCTCCAGGAGACCATCGAGGGCACGGTCAACTACCTGGCCGGGGGTGACCCCCAGCAGACCAGTGGCGTGGTGGTGGCCATCACCGCCGCCGACTACCCGACGATGATCCAGACCCGCACCGCGCCGGCGGCCAACGTCCAGCCCCTGATCAGCAAGGAGTTGCGGGCCGCGGTCGCCAGCGGCAAGGTGGCCAGCCAGATCCAGACCGGGCGGCTCACCGGCGAGCCGACGAAGTACCTGGTCTACGGCTCGCCGGTGCCGACCCGCTTCGGGCAGATCGAGCTCTACTACCTGGTGCCGCTGACCCGTCAGGACGACACCGCCGCCGACGCCCGGGCGACCGTGGTCGGCACCGGCATCGCCCTGGTGATCCTGCTGGGGCTGCTCGCCGCACTGGTCACCCGGCTGGTGGTCAACCCGGTCCGGGTCGCCGCGCGGACCGCCCAGCGGCTCTCCGCCGGCCTCCTCGACCAGCGGATGGTGGTCAACGGCGAGGACGACCTCGCGTTGCTGGCGGCCTCGTTCAACCAGATGGCGACGAACCTGCAACGGCAGATCCTGCGCCTGGAGGAGATGTCCCGGTTGCAGCGCCGCTTCACCTCCGACGTGTCGCACGAGCTGCGGACCCCGTTGACCACGGTCCGGATGGCTGCCGACCTGATCTTCGCGGAGCGCGACGAGTTCGATCCCGCGGTGGCGCGCAGCGCCGAGCTGCTCCAGGCCGAGTTGGACCGTTTCGAGGAACTGCTCACCGACCTGTTGGAGATCAGCCGGTTCGACGCGGGCTTCGCCATGCTGGACGCCGAGCCGACCGACCTGGTGCCGGTGGTGCACCGGGTCGTCGACCGGTTGGCCGGGCTGGCCGAGCGGGTGGGCGTGGAGATCGAGCTGGACCTGCCCAGCACCCCGGTGATCGCCGAGGTCGACCCCCGCCGGGTGGAGCGGGTGCTGCGCAACCTGGTCGGCAACGCCGTCGAGCACGGCGAGGCCCGGCCGGTGCTGATCACCCTCGGCATCGACGAGACCGCCGTGGCGATCACCGTCCGCGACCACGGGGTGGGGCTGAAGGTGGGCGAGGAGAAGCTGGTGTTCAACCGGTTCTGGCGGGCGGACCCGTCGCGGGCCCGCCAGACCGGCGGCACCGGGCTGGGCCTGTCGATCAGCTTGGAGGACGCCCGTCTGCACGGTGGTTGGCTGGAGGCCTGGGGAGCGCCCGGTCAGGGCGCCCAGTTCCGGCTCACCCTGCCGGCCCGCGCCGGCGACCGGCTCACCACCTCGCCGCTGCGGCTGGTGCCCGCCGACGCGGCGCTGCCGTTCGGCGGCCCACGCGACGGCGGCCCCCTGGCCATCGGACCGGGCAGCGGCGGAGCGTTGGCGATCGGCCCGGCGCCGACCGACAGCGGCGAGCGGGAGGAGGTGCGATCGTGAGGGCTCGACCACTGCTCGGCGCTTTCGGCGCGGCGCTGCTCCTCAGTGCCGGTTGCGGCATCCCGGCCTCTTCCGACGTGCGGGTCGACGGCAAGGCCGGCACCGCGACCGAGGCCGGATCGAGCAACGGCCGCAGCAGCGAGCCCCCGTCGCGGGCCGCCAGCGGCAGCGACAACGCGGCCTTCGTGCGCAACTTCCTGTCCGCCGCCGCTGGCGAGCCGGACCGGGCGTACGAGCGGGTGAAGGCGTTCATCGCCCCCGAACACCGGCCCCGCCTGCAGGACAAGAAGGGCAGCGAGGTCGCGCTAAACGTGGTGCGGCTGCGCGAGACCGTCTTCACCTTCAACAGCGACTCCACCACGACCGTCAAGATCACGGTGCAGCAGATCGGCGTGCTGCGGACCAACGGCACCCTGGCGCCCCCGGTCGCGACCGAGACCCAGTACGAGTTCCGGCTGCGCAGCGCGGCCCTCGGCGGCGCCGGCAGCGACGAGCGCGCCGGCCAGTACCTGCTCGACCCGCCGAGCGTGCTGCTGCTCAGCGACGTCGCCCTCCAGCAGTACTACCAGGACGAGTCGATCTACTTCTGGAGCTCCGACCGCACCCGGCTCGTGCCCGACCAGCGCTACCTGCCGTACGCGGTGCCAGACGAGCGCCGTGTCAACGAGGTCGTGCGGTGGCTGGTCGGCGGCCCGTCCGACTGGCTGCGGCCGGGTGTCGTCGGTCTGCCGGACGGCACCGAGCTGATCAACAACGCCACCGGCGCGAACAACCGGTGGGAAGTCAACCTGGACATGTCCGGCGACGACCAGAGCCGGATCGACCAGGTGATGACGCAGCTCGCCTGGTCGCTGGGTGACCTGCCGGGCGAGCTGGAGCTGAAGATCAGGAACAACTCCCAGCCCGTGCGGGACCTCGACGAGCTTCGGACGGCCCAGCAGCTCTACCCCGTCCGGGAGGAGCCGCAGCGGTACGGCGTCTACGAGGGCGCGATCCGCCCGCTCGACTTCGCCGGCGAGCCCAGCGGCGCGGTGCCCCTCACGCCGGAGGTCAACCGCGGCATCGTGTCGGCCGGTCTCGCGCGGGGCGTCAACCGGGTGCTCGCCGCGCTGGTGGTGACCGGGGGCAAGGACCGGCAGCGACTCGCGGTGGGCACGGGGGCGGACACGGTGGCCACCCTCGGCCGCAGCGCCGGGGAGTACGCCTCGATCGGGCGCCCGGTCTGGCTGCGTACCGTCGACACGCGTCCCGCGCAGGGGCTGGTGGTGGCCGACGGTCGCCTCTACCGCTTCGACGAGGCCGCCGGGATGGCCGAGGTGCCGCTCAACCTGCCCTCGCCGGAGGTCACCGCGGTCGCCTCCGCGCTGGACGGTCAGCGGGTCGCGTTGATCGCCGGTGGGCGGCTCTACGTCGCGGCGCTGAACCTCGACGGCTCCGGCAGCGGGGTGTCGATCGGCCCGCCCCGGGCGCTGGTCACCTCGTTGACGAACCTGACCGCGGTGGACTGGATCGGGGAGGACCGGCTGGTGGTGGCCGGCTCGGCGGGCCAGCCGGCGATCTACGAGATCAGCGTGGACGGCGCCCTGGAGACGCCGCTGCGCACCGATGTCGGCGCCAAGGTCAACCATTTGACGGCGTACCCCACCAACCGCAGTGTGCGCGTGCCCACCGGGTCGTACATGTACGAGGCCAACAAGGTCGCGTACCGCAGCAGCCCGTTCGAACGGATCGCGCCCGAGCAGGTCCGCGATGTCCCCACGCCGCCGGCCGGAGTCCGCCCGAGCAACCCGTCGGCTCCGTTCTTCCTCTACTGACGTCGTGCGCGGGCTCTGGGCGGACCTCGCCGACCTGGTCCTCCCCGCTGACTGCGCCGGCTGCCGGGAGCGTCGCCAACGGATGCGGCAGGGGGTCTGCCCCTCCTGCGTCGCGGCGCTGAGCGCGCTGCGTCCCCGGGTGACCCGCCCCACCCCCGCCCCGGCCGGCCTGCCGCGCTGCGTCGCCCTCGGCCCGTACGACGGTCCGCTACGGGAGGCGCTGCTGGCGTACAAGGAACACGGCCGGCACGGTCTGGCCCGTCCGCTCGGCGCGCTGCTGGCCGAGGTGGTCGCGGCGGCGGTCGGCGAGGTGCGTCCGCTGGCGCTGGTGCCGGTGCCGGACACCGCGGCTGCGGCGCGTGGCCGCTACGGCGACCACCTGGACCGGCTGGCCCGGCACTGCGCGGCCCGGCTGGGCCGGTGCGGCTGGCCCGTACGGGTGCACCGGCCGTTGCGTGCCCTGCCCCGGCCCGACTCGGTGACCCTGGACAGCGCGGGCCGTGCGGCGGCCGCCGAGGCGGCGTTCCGCCCCCGTTCCGGCGCGTCCGCCAAGCCCGGCCACCCGGGCGGCGAACCCGTCGTGGTGCTGCTCGACGACATCGTCACGACCGGCGTGACACTGGCCGCGGCGGCCCGGGTGCTGACCGCGACCGGATGGCGACCGGGTGTCGCCGCGGTTCTCGCCGCAACCGAGAAAAGACTCCGTTTGTAACAGACCGTGTTTCCGTTTCACCCGTTGGTGTATGAGGTGCGAAAAATACCGGGCGGTCTTGGCAACAAGGGGTGACTGCCGGGCGAACAGGAGTTAGCGTTTCGCTGTCGGGGGTAGGAGGTCGTTCCATCCCGCCCCGGGCGGTGAGAGGAGGCGTAGCCGTACTGACCGGTCGACGCCAGCGGGTCTTCCTGAGGCGCACGACCGGGAGAAACCGGATCGAAGACGTCCGAACAAAGGAGGTCACGTGGACATCGTGGTCAAGGGCCGCAACGTCGAAGTGCCGGACCATTACCGGGTACACGTAGCCGAGAAACTCGCAAAGGTCGAACGTTACGACCACAAGATTATTCGCATCGATGTCGAGCTGTTTCACGAGCGCAATCCGCGCCAGGCCGACCACTGCCAGCGGGTGGAGATCACCTGCGTCTCGCGTGGTCCGGTAATCCGGGCCGAGGCCTGCACGAACGACTTCTACAGCGCGCTCGACGCCGCCATCGCGAAACTCGACACCCGGCTACGCCGCGCGGCGGACCGCCGGCGCGTACACCGTGGTCGGCACGCGCCGATCTCCGTGGCCGCCGCCACCGCCGACCTGCCGGTCACCGACCTGGTGGCCGCCCCGCTGTCCGCGTCGAACGCCCGCGCCGGCACCGCCGTCGCGGAGCGCGTCGAGGAGGAGTACGACCAGCCGTGGCACCTCGCCCGGGAGAAGGTTCACCCGGCCGAGCCCATGACCATCGACGACGCGTTGTTCCAGATGGAACTCGTCGGCCACGACTTCTACCTCTTCCAGGACAAGGAGACCGGCCGCCCCAGCGTCGTCTACCGACGTCACGCCTACGACTACGGCATCATCTCCCTCGACACCTGAGGCGGTTCGACCCGTCGAGCGCGGGGGTCGTGGCGGTCGTCCGTCACGGCCCCCGTGCTCCGTCAGCCCAGGTCGGCGGGGAGCAGGGCGAAGGTCAGGTCGTCGAGGCGAGTGCCCGCCAGGCCGGGCAGACGCCCCCGTTGCAGGCCCTCGCGCTGGAAGCCGACCCGCTCCAGCACGCGGTGCGAGGCGGTGTTCTCCGGCACCGTGCCGGCCGTCAGCCGGGCGAGGCCGGCCGGCCCGAACGCCCAGGCCGCGAGCAGCCGGACCGCCCGGGTGGCGTAGCCGTGCCCCCGCCACCGGGGGAGCAGCGCGTAGCCGATCGACCCCTCCCCGCTGGTCACCTCGGTGTACGACAGTCCGCAGCTGCCCGCCGGTTCGCCGGTGGCCACGTCGACGATGAGGAGCCGGGCGATGTCGCCGGTCAGCCACGCGCTCTCGGCCAGCCGGCAGCGCCGCTCGATCGACTCCCGCGTCGGCGGCACCGGCGGCGCCTGGTTGGCGACCACCTCCGACCGGCTGTGCAGCCCGTACATCATCTCCGCGTCCTGCGGCGCGAGCCGGCGCAGCGCCACCACCTGGTCGGTGAGCATCCCGTCGGGCAGGTCCGGCAGCAGCCGAGGGGTCGGGCCGGGCGGATCCTCGGCGAGGCGTACCCACGTCAGCAGGTCGTACCGTCTGCCGTTCCGGTCCTGACCGGCGGACCGCCGCAGGCCCTCGTAGCGGAAGCCGGCGGCCAGCGCGACGCGCTGGCTGGCCGCGTTCTCCGGCTCGGTGTGCAGCTCCAGCCGCCGCGTTCCGGTGTCGAAGGCGTGCTCGCTCAGCGCGCGGGTCGCGGCGACGGCCAGTCCGCGTCCCCGCGCGGCCGGCCGCAGCCAGTAGCCGATGTCCGCCTGACTCCGGGCGGGCATCGGGTTGCTCAACCCGGTAGCGCCGAGCAGCCGGTCGGTGGCCGGGTCCGCGATGGCGTACGCGGCGCCGCCGCCGGCCCAGACCGCCGGCGCGCCGGCCTTCACCCACGAGCGGGCGTCGACCTCGGTGTACGGGGACGGCATGGTGGACACGAACCGCTGGCTGAGCGGGTCCGCACACCCGTCGACCAGGTCCGCGATGTCGTCGGCGCGGAACGGCCGCAGCCGTACCCCGTGTGCCTCGACGATCGGCGGCGGGACCGTCACGTCAGGTCCTCGGCGAGCAGCGCGGCCACCCAGGCGTCGATTCGTTCACCTCGGTGCTGGACCCCGCCCCGGGCGGTCCCCTCGAAGGTGAAGCCCGCCTTTTCGGCGGCCCGCCGGGAGGAGGTGTTGCCCACGTTCGCCTTCCATTCGATGCGCGCCAGGCCGAGGGCCGTGAAGCCCCAGGCGCTGAGCGCGAGGAGCGCGGCCGGCAGGTACCCCCGCCCGCGTGCCGCCGGGGCGACCATGAAGCCCACGTCCCCGAGTAGCGGGTCGGCGGGGGAGAGCCGCAGGTCCAGAGTGCCGACGTAGGTGTCGTCCGGGTCGGCGATCACGAAGCAGGCGGAATCTCCCCGTGCCCAGGCATCCTGGGCGTAACCCCGGTAGCCCTGCGCGTCGGAGAGGTCGTACGGGTCCGGGACCGTGGTCCATCGGATCGTCTCCGGGTCCCGGCAGGTCTGCACCACGGCGTCGAGATCGCGCTCCTCCATCGGTCGGAGTCGTAGCTCGTTGCCGGCCGAGGTGGCGAACAGCGTCGGCTGTGGGCGACCGAAGACAGCGGCCCGGCGTGCCGCCAGGGTGCCTCGGGCGGCCGGCCCGGTCGACCCTGCTTCGGGTACCTCGCCGGGCAGCAGTGTGCCGATCCAGCCGTCCACGCCGCCCTCCGGCGCCGGGTTCGCCCGCCGTACCCGGCCGTCGATCCGGAACCCGGCCCGCAGCGCGACCAGCCGGGAGGCGTGGTTGCCCACCTCCGCCTGCCACAGCAGCCGGCGCAGCCCCAGCTTCTCGAAGGACCAGCGGGACACCGCCCGGGTGGCCCGCACGGTCACCCCCCGGCCGCGCGCCCACGGGGCCGTCCAGTAGCCGATCTCGCCGGTGCCGGCGTCGTCGATGGAGATCAGCCCGCACGAGCCGAGCAGGTCGCCGTTGGCCGCGTCGCAGACGGCGAACGGCGCCCTGATGCCGTCCGCCCATGCTCGCGGGCTCAGCCGCGTGACGAAATCGTGGGCGTGTTCGCGAAGGTACGGGCGCGGTACGGTGGTCCAACGCTGAATGTCCCGGTCCTGGCAGGCGCGGTACACGTCGTCGGCGTCCGCCTCCCGCCAGGGCCGCAGCAGGACGCCGTCCTCGATGATCTCCACAGGCTCCACCCGTGCATCGTGCCGGAACGTTCGCCCTGGGCGTAACCGGATAACGTCCCGGGCGCGGCCCGTGCGCGTGTTATGTCGGGTTCGGCGGAGCGGACCACCGCCACCAGTGACCATCGCGCCGATGTTGCGCCTACGATGGTTCGAGACTGTCTAGGGGAGCGTTGATCCGTGTCGATTCTGGAAAAGGTCCTTAACGCGGGCGAGGGCCGCATGGTGCGCCGGCTCAAGGCCATCGCCGCCGCCGTCAGCTCGATCGAGGACGACTACGTCAACCTCACCGACGAGGAGCTGCGCGGCATGACCGAGCAGTTCCGCGAGCGGCTCGCCGACGGTGAAACCCTCGACGACCTGCTGCCGGAGGCGTTCGCGGTGGCCCGTGAGGCGGCCGCCCGGGTGCTCGGCCAGCGGCCGTACGACGTCCAGGTGATGGGCGGCGCGGCGCTGCACTTCGGCAACATCGCCGAGATGAAGACCGGTGAGGGTAAGACGCTGACCTCGGTCATGGCCGTCTACCTCAACGCGCTCTCCGGCGACGGTGTGCACGTGGTCACCGTCAACGACTACCTCGCCCAGCGCGACGCGGCCTGGATGGGTCGCGTGCACGAGTTCCTCGGGCTGACCGTCGGCGTCGTGCTGCCCAACCGGCCGGCCGCCGAGCACAAGGCCGCCTACGAGTGCGACATCACCTACGGCACCAACAACGAGTTCGGCTTCGACTACCTGCGCGACAACATGGCCTGGTCGAAGGACGAGCTGGTGCAGCGGGGCCACAACTTCGCGGTCGTCGACGAGGTCGACTCGATCCTGATCGACGAGGCGCGCACCCCGCTGATCATCTCCGGCCCGGCCGAGCACTCGGCCCGCTGGTACGGCGAGTTCGCGGGCGTGGTGGCCCGGCTCCAGCCCGGCACGGATGGCGAGGGCGACTACGAGGTCGACCACTCCAAGCGCACCATCGCGGTCACCGAGCGCGGCGTCGCCAAGGTCGAGGACCGGCTCGGCATCGACAACCTGTACGAGTCGGTGAACACCCCGCTGGTCGGCTACCTCAACAACGCCATCAAGGCCAAGGAGCTCTACAAGCGCGACAAGGACTACATCGTCAGCGACGGTGAGGTCCTGATCGTCGACGAGTTCACCGGTCGCATCCTGCACGGCCGTCGGTACAACGAGGGCATGCACCAGGCGATCGAGGCCAAGGAGGGGGTGGAGATCAAGCAGGAGAACCAGACCCTGGCCACCATCACCCTCCAGAACTACTTCCGCCTCTACAACAAGCTGTCCGGGATGACCGGTACGGCGCAGACCGAGGCGAGCGAGTTCAACAAGGTCTACAAGGTCGGCGTCGTGAGCATTCCGACGCACCGCCCGATGGTCCGTGAGGACCGGCCGGACGTCATCTACAAGACGGAGAAGGCCAAGTTCAACGCCGTCATCGAGGACATCGCCGAGCGGCACCAGATGGGCCAGCCGGTGCTGGTCGGCACCGTCTCGGTGGAAAACTCGGAGATCCTCTCCCAGCTGCTGCGCCGCCGGGGCATCCCGCACAACGTGCTGAACGCCAAGTTCCACGCCCGCGAGGCGGAGATCGTCGCCCAGGCCGGGCGCAAGGGCGCGGTCACCGTCGCCACCAACATGGCCGGCCGCGGCACCGACATCCTGCTCGGCGGCAACCCCGAGTTCCTGGCGGCCAACGAGCTGCGCCAGCGCGGTCTCGACCCGCTGGAGAACGAGGAGGACTACGCCAAGGCGATGGAGGAGGTCCTGCCTACCTGGAAGCAGGCCTGCGACGCCGAGGCGGACGAGGTCGCCGCCGCCGGTGGCCTGTACGTGCTGGGCACCGAGCGGCACGAGTCCCGGCGGATCGACAACCAGCTGCGCGGTCGTGCCGGCCGGCAGGGCGACCCGGGCGAGTCCCGGTTCTACCTGTCCCTGCAGGACGAGCTGATGCGCCGCTTCCGGGCCGGCGCGGTCGAGGCCGTGATGGAGCGCTTCAACATCCCGGAGGACGTGCCCATCGAGTCGAAGATGGTCACCCGCCAGATCAAGAGCGCCCAGGCCCAGATCGAGGGCCAGAACGCCGAGATCCGCAAGAACGTTCTGAAGTACGACGAGGTGCTCAACAAGCAGCGCCAGGTCGTCTACGCCGAGCGGCTGCGGGTGCTCAACGGCGAGGACCTGTCCGACCAGGTCCGCAACATGATCGACGACACCGTCGAGGCGTACGTGCGGGGTGCCACCTCGGACGGCTACGGCGAGGACTGGGACCTTGAGCAGCTCTGGTCCAGCCTCAAGCAGCTCTACCCGGTCGGCGTGACGATCGAGGAGTTGGAGGAGGAGGCCGGCGGCTCGCGGGCCGGCATGGACGCCGACTTCCTCGTCGCCCGCCTCAAGGATGACGCCAACGCCGCGTACGACCGCCGCGAGGAGCAGCTCGGCACCGAAGGGGTGCGCCAGCTCGAGCGGATGGTGCTGCTCCAGGTGATCGACCGCAAGTGGCGCGAGCACCTGTACGAGATGGACTACCTCCAGGAGGGCATCAACCTCCGGGCGTACGCCCAGCGCGACCCGGTGGTGGAGTACCAGCGCGAGGGCTTCGACATGTTCGCCACCATGATGGAAGGCATCAAGGAGGAGACCGTCGGTTTCCTCTACAACGTGGACGTCCAGGTCACCGAGCCGGAGCCCGAAGCCGACTCGGAAGAGGTCACGCTGCTCGACAAGCCGGTGGAGATCCGGGCCAAGGGTCTGAACCGTGCGCCGCAGCGGCAGGGTCTGCAGTACTCCGCTCCGACCATCGACGGCGAGGCCAGCCCCGGTGCTGTCGCCTTCGAACAGGAGCAGCAGCAGGCGCCGGCGCTCGGCGTGGGCCGCCCGGCCCAGGGCGCTCCGGCGGCACCCGGGCAGGGCGCACCGTCCGCCCCGCAGCGGCCGGCCTCGGGGCTGCGCGGCCCGACGCTCCCGTCGGCGGGGTCCCGGCGTCCGGCCGCCAACCAGGCCGACGCCGGCAACGGCCCGTCCCGCAACGCGCCGTGCCCGTGCGGTTCGGGTCGCAAGTACAAGCGCTGCCACGGCGCACCCAACGGCGGCAACTGACCGACACCGCGTCCCGATGGGCCCCGGCCGACAAGGCCGGGGCCCATCGGCGTCTCCGGCCCCGGTCGGCGTCTGGCCCGGGAGTGAGATCGACTCCGCTTCCGGGAAGTCGGTGTGTCAACGGCCGGTTGATGCCGCGCTTTCCTGGACGTCGAGCTGATCAACGCGGTCAGAGGACCTGCAGGGCGGTGCACAGCCAGCGGCCCCGCCGGTGCTCCAGGCGTACCGCCATGGCCCAGCTGCGGCCACCAGGGCCACTCACCACGGCGGCTGCCTCCACGGCTGCCTCGCGAGGTTCGCAGACCCGCAGCCGGGTGAGCCGCAGTGCCGGCCGGGTCGCCCGACGCCGCGCCG
Source organism: Micromonospora sp. NPDC049662 (assembly GCF_040675055.1). Lineage (NCBI taxonomy): Bacteria > Bacillati > Actinomycetota > Actinomycetes > Micromonosporales > Micromonosporaceae > Micromonospora > Micromonospora sp. NPDC049662. The sequence continues at coordinate 43,572 of NZ_JBFAOC010000005.1, read as the reverse complement.
GCCCGGCCCGCCCGCTGGCCCGAGCGAGTTCGGTGAGCAGGTCGGTCGCCCGGCCCGGGTCGAGCAGAGGGCGTACCTGTGCCGGCGAGCGGTAGCCGTTGACCACCTCAAGGCAGGTGCCGACGAAGCGGTGCGCGGCCCGGGTGGCCTCGGGCGCCGTCGTCGGGGGCAGGGGAGTGCCCGGCTGGTTGGCCGGATGCGCGGGCGTACGGCGTGGGGCCGTGCGGCGCACCGCGGGCCGGACGGGATCCGGTCGTGTCGAGGCGAAGAGGTCGAGGGCGAGCTGACCGTGGGTCGGCCCCGGCCAGTACGTCTCGTCCTGGTACGGCGGGTCGATGGGCGGGACGGGACGCAGGCGCACGGGTGGTCGGGAGACTCCGGGTCGCCGCTCGCTCATCGCTGCCTCCCGTGATCTTGCGTTTGCCTTCGTTTGCCTCCGACTAACTAGATTCTCGGACATGGAGTGGCCCCGGTCAATGGCGCCTGCGGCGAATGGGCCGCGCATCTGCATGATCGACTCGGGTTCGCGGAGGTGGTGGTATCCGGGCCGATCGAACGGCGCGACATCGGTGATCTGGAGTGGATCACCGAGCGGAGGGCCGGGCGTGGCTACTCGGGGTCGCGGTCGACGAGGGGATTCTCGCGTACCCAGTCGGCGGTCTCGGCGTACTTCTGCGCGATGTACTCCTCCAGTCGGGCCCGCTCGACCCGCCACTGACCGCGCCCACCGACCTTGATCGCCGGCAGCTCCCCGCTGCGGACCATGTGGTAGACCTGCGAGTCCGACACGTTCAGCTCGGCGGCCACGTCGGAGAGCAGCAGGAACCTCGGCTCCACAGGAACTCCCGGGGTTGACGTCGTTTGCCTCAGTTTGCCACCGACAGGGCTCACCACCCAACATCGCCGCGGCCATCGGTGGCGGACACACCGGCGGGAAACTTCCACCGGCCGGAGGCGAGGTGTATGACGGTCACGGCGTGCGGCATGATCTGCGCCCGTGCCGGCTACCGCCGGCACGGAATCGAGCGGGGAGACGACCGGTGACCGACGAGCTTGTCCGGGTGTACGTGCCGGCGACCGTACCCATGCTGGCCCGCCTGCGCGAGCAGGGGCTGACCGCCGACACCGCGCACGCGGTGACGCCCGCGCTGCGCGAGTGGTACGCCGAGGGCGACGAGGAGGAGTTGGAGTACGTCGCGTTCACCCGGGCCGCCCAGGACGCGCTGCACCTGCTCCGGGAGGATCCGGCCGCGCCACGCCGCCGCGTGGTCGTCTCGGTCGATCTGTCGCCCGCCGCGCTCGGTCGTGGCGACGGCGAGCTGGGCTCCAGCCTGGTGACGTTGACCGACACCGTGCCGGTGGGGGCTGTCGCGGCGATCCACGTGGACGGCACGGACGCCGTCGAAGAGGTCGCCGCAGCGGCCGACGTGGTGACCGAGGCCGCCGCCGGTGACCCGGACGCGCAGTTCACCGTCGACGGCGCCGAGGATCACGAGCTTGAGTGGTACGACGTGACGGAGTTGGACATCCTGCTGCGCGCCGCCGGCTGAGCAGCCGCACGCGTCTCAGCGGGCCGGGTCGGCGTCCGCCTCCCGGACCGCCGTGTCCGGCTCGTCCTCGTCGACGTCGCCGGTGGCGCTCGCGGTGGTCGCCGGCCCGGTGCCGGGTCGGCCGGTCGGGGCCGGCTCGTCGTCGATCTGTGCTGGGCCGAGCGTTCGGCCGAACGCGACGAGCGCGGTCAGCGCCCCCACGAACAGCACCCAGATGCCGTTGTCCACCCGCGAGGTGCCCAGCGACGTCTGCGCCACCGCGTCCGCCTCGCTGAGCGCGCTGGCCAGGTCGAGCAGTGAGCGGCCGCCGATCCGGATGATCACTTCGGCGAGCAGCAGGAGCAGGCCCGGTCCGGCGCCCGCGAGCAGGTACGCCGGCCAGCGCAGCGCGCGCGTCTGCGGATCACGCCGCAGGGCTCGACGCCGCGCCCAGGTGAGGTAACCGAAGGCGAGTAGTCCGGCGACCAGGCCGCCGAGGAGCGACTCGGTGCGGGACACCCACTTGGCCGCGCCGACGAGCGACTGCTGGGTGTCGCCCGCGCCGAAGAGGTCGAACAGCGGGTCCCGGGCACGGCTGAACGCCACTACGAAGACCAGCGTGCCCAGCGCGGCGGTCACCACCGCACCGACCGCCGGGGCGGTCCGGGCGCCCGCGATCGCCCCGCCGATGATCGCGGCGGCCGCGGTGGTGCCGGCGATCACGTTCGTGGTCGAGGTGTCGAAGTAGGTGAGGTTGATCGCCACCGCGGCGAGCAGCCCGACCACCATCCCGGCCCCGATCGCGCCGACGAAACGCAGCGTGGTCCCGTCGCCGTACCGGCGGGACAGCAGGTTGCCGAAGGCCAGCGCGGTGGCCGCGCCGGCCACGAGCGCGGCCGAGATCACGCCGGGCAGGGCGAACGCGGACAGGCTTATCGCGGTGATGCCGGCCGCCGCCGAGGTGATGGCCTGCCGGGTCGACCAGAGCATGGCGGCCAGCCAGCCGAGCGCCAGCAGCGCGAGGACCGCCGCTCCGGGCGCCGGGAGGGACCGGCCGGTCGGGCTGGTCGCGTCGACCGCCGGCTGGTCCGACTCCGCGGCTGAGTCGCGGCCGGGCTGCTTGGTCATCGTCTCCCCTTCGAGGCGCCAGGTCACCGACCATTCAGGGTACGCGGACCCCCACGCCCCGCAGAGAACGAGCCACACCCCCCGGGGTACGCCGGCCCGCCACAGCCGACCATTGGGACCAGTCGAGCCATCAGGACAAGTCGAGCGCCGTCGAACGCCCCAGGGTTAGGGCACGGCTGCAGCTCCGCAGGACGGGCGGCGCGTCGAATTCGCAGGATGGGCAGCGCGTCAAGGCGTACCCCAGGGCTCGTCAAGGCGTACCCCAGGGCGCGTCAAGGCGTACCCCCGAAGAACAGCGACGGGCGCGCGGACGGCAACCAACGTCGGGGCTGGGGCGAGCGTCCCCGGCGGAGGGATCAAGCCTGACCGCCCGGAGCCGGGGACGGTCGCCCCAGCCCCACCACGGCGAGCCGCACGGCGAGCCGCACAGCGAGCCGCGACCGGTAAGGAGAGAAGGGCCAGTCGGTCCTGAGCCAGGCAGTGACGGCGGCGGCAGGGCCAGCACCGACGCGTGAAACAATCGCGGGAGGTCCCGCCGCTGCTCGGCTACCCCGCGCGGCGTCCGGTGTCCGACTATCCGGTCGGTGCCCGCGGGTCCGGTTTCGCCACCGCTGTCGAGATCGCCAGGAGCCTTGATGGATGCCGTGTTCTCCGTTCCCGAGCCGCGCAACGAGCCGGTCCGCAACTACGAGCCGGGCAGCGCAGACCGGGAGCGGCTGCGGCGGCGGCTGACCGAGCTGGCCGCCGAGCGCATCGACCTGCCGATGACCATCGGCGGGCAGCAGCGGATGGCGGCGGGCGACCCGATCAACGTGGTGCAGCCGCACAAGCACGCGCACGTGCTGGGCGTGACCGCACACGCCTCGCACGACGACGCCCGAGCCGCGATCAAGGCGGCCAAGGACGCCGCGCCGATGTGGCGGGCGCTGCCGTTCGAGGAGCGCGCCGCGATCTTCCTGCGCGCCGCCGAACTGCTCGCCGGCCCGTGGCGGGACACCCTCAACGCCGCCACCATGCTCGGCCAGTCGAAGACCGCGATCCAGGCGGAGATCGACTCGGCCTGCGAGTTCATCGACTTCCTGCGCTTCAACGTGCACTTCGCACGGCGTCTGCTCGAGGAGCAGCCGGCGTCGTCGCCCGGCGTGTGGAACCGCTTCGACCACCGGCCCCTGGAGGGCTTCGTCTACGCGGTCACCCCGTTCAACTTCACCGCCATCGCCGGCAACCTGCCTTCCGCGCCGGCGCTGCTGGGTAACACCGTGATCTGGAAGCCGGGCCCGACTCAGCAGTTCGCCGCGCACTTCACCATGCGGCTCTTCGAGGCCGCCGGCCTGCCGCCCGGCGTGATCAACATGGTGACCGGCCGGGGCGAGGAGGTGTCCGATGTCGTGCTCGCCGACCCGGACCTGGCCGGTATCCACTTCACCGGTTCGACGAAGGTGTTCCAGCACCTGTGGAAGACCGTCGGCGACAACATCGCGCGCTACCGGGGCTACCCGCGGTTGGTCGGCGAGACCGGCGGCAAGGACTTCGTGGTCGCGCACACCAGCGCCGACGTGGACGCCCTGCACACCGCGCTGATCCGCGGCGCGTACGAGTACCAGGGTCAGAAGTGCTCGGCCGCCTCGCGGGCGTACGTGCCGCGCTCGATCTGGGAAGGTGGCCTGCGTGACCGTCTGGCCGCGACCGCCGAATCGCTGACCTACGGCGACGTGGCCGACTTCGGCAACTTCGGTGGCGCGGTGATCGACGACAAGGCGTTCGCCCGGCACACTGCGGCGCTGGAGCTGATCAACGGTGACGACAGCTGCCGGGTGCTGGCCGGTGGCACGGCGGACGACTCGGTCGGCTACTTCGTCCGGCCGACGCTCTTCGAGTGCTCCGACGCCGCGCACGAGACGTTCACCACCGAGTACTTCGGGCCGATCCTCGGCGTCCACGTGTTCGACGACGCCCGCTTCGACGAGGTGGTCGCGCAGGCCGAGTCGATCGCCCCGTACGCGCTGACCGGGTCGGTGTTCGCCACCGACCGCCGGGTCGTCGACGCGGTCGGCGAGCGCATGCGGTACGCGGCCGGCAACTTCTACATCAACGACAAGCCGACCGGCGCGGTCGTCGGGCAGCAGCCCTTCGGTGGGGCCCGTGCCAGCGGTACCAACGACAAGGCGGGCTCCTGGCTCAACCTGGTGCGCTGGGTGTCGCCGCGCACGATCAAGGAGACCTTCGTGCCGCCGACCGACCACACGTACCCCCACATGGGCTGAAAGGAAGGGCCCCTTGTTAACGCCTGGTGCATAACAAGGGGCCCTTCCTTTCACCGGTGGTCCATCGATAGTCCTCTACGGACAGTCTGTCGCCGACAGTGCACTTAGGAAGTCCTTCTTGGGTGGCAAACCGCCAAATCCTGGACGCCGGCAGCGCAAAGTGGCAGCGTAACGGGCATGGCGGAATCCGGAGTCAACCCCACGGCGGCGGCCCTTCTCGGGCTGCTCCACGAGGGTCCCATGACAGGCGGCCAGTTGATGGCCGCCGCAGAGCGCCGGCTGGCGCCCTACTGGTCGATGACCCGTAGTCAGGTCTACCGCGAGTTGCCGGTCCTGGCCGAGCGGGGCTACGTACGGCTCGGCAAGCCGGGCCCCCGAATGAGCCAGCCGTACGCGCTCACCGCCAGCGGGAAACGGACGTTCTCCCGTTGGCTGGCGGAGAACCCGGGGCGGGACACCATCCGCAACCCGATCGCGCTCCGGATGGCCTTCGGCAACCTCCACTCGTCCAGCCAGCTCAAGAGCCTGTACGCCTCGGCCAACGAATACCACACCGAGGCCCTCGCCCAGGTGCGGGAGCAGGTCAAGAACGCCAAACGGGACGGCGAGACGTACGACGCCAGCGCGCTGGAGTTCGCCGTCGCCTACCACCGGGCGGCCCTGTCCTGGCTGAAGTCCGCCCCCGCCGGGTGACCGTCGGCGGTTTCACGGACACGGAACGGGCTACGGCTTCCGGAACGCGGAGTTTATTTGGCGCGGACCTGCGGGGCTCGCAAGCTCACTCCTCGTCCGCGCGGAGTTTATTTGGCGCGGACCTGCGGGGCTCGCAAGCTCACTCCTCGTCCGCGCAGTACGCTTGTCTGTCGTGACCGCTGCCGATTACGCCGAACAGCTCAAGGAACTCGACGCGACCCTGCGCAACATCGAGGCCGTCCTCAATCTGGACCGGCTGCACGAGGACAAGGCCCGCCTGGAGCAGGAGGCGTCCGCCCCCGACCTGTGGGACGACCAGGCCAAGGCTCAGCAGGTGACCTCGCAGCTGTCGTACGTCAACGGCGAGATCAGCAAGCTGGGCAGTCTGCGCTCCCAGCTCGACGACGCCCGGGTGCTGCTGGAGTTGGCCGAGGCCGAGTCCGACCCCGGCGTGCTGACCGAGGTCGAGGCGGAGATCACCGGCCTGACCAAATCCATCCAGGAGATGGAGGTCCGCACCCTGCTCTCCGGCGAGTACGACTCCCGGGAGGCGCTGGTCGCCATCCGGGCCGGCGCGGGCGGTGTGGACGCGGCGGACTTCGCCGAGATGCTGCTGCGGATGTACCTGCGCTGGGCCGAGCGGCACGGCTACCCGACGGAGGTCTACGAGACCTCGTACGCCGAGGAGGCGGGCCTGAAGTCGGCCACCTTCGCCGTCAAGGTGCCCTACGCCTACGGCACGCTCAGCGTCGAGTCGGGCACCCACCGGCTGGTCCGGATCAGCCCGTTCGACAACCAGGGCCGCCGGCAGACCAGCTTCGCGGGCGTCGAGGTGCTGCCGGTCACCGAGCAGACCGACCACATCGACATCCCGGAGAACGAGGTCCGGACCGACGTCTACCGCTCCTCGGGCCCCGGTGGGCAGAGCGTCAACACCACCGACTCGGCGGTCCGACTCACCCACATCCCCACCGGCATCGTGGTGACCTGCCAGAACGAGAAGTCCCAGCTGCAGAACAAGGCCTCCGCGCTGCGGGTCCTCCAGGCACGGCTGCTGGAGCGCAAGCGCCAGGAGGAACAGGCCAAGCTGGAGGGCCTCAAGGAGAACGCCGCCGGCTCGTGGGGCGACCAGATGCGCTCGTACGTCCTGCACCCGTATCAGATGGTGAAGGATCTCCGAACCGAGCAGGAGACCGGCAATCCGAGCGCCGTCTTCGATGGCGAGCTGGACGGTTTCATCGAGGCCGGTATCCGTTGGCGTAAGCAGCGGCAGCTCGCCAGCGACAGTGCGTAACGATGCGTGGGCGGAGCGCGTCATCGATCTCCAGGTGAGAGCCTGATTCGACGACGCGCGCCCCAACTGCGGGGCGTGGGGCTTGGCTCAGTTGTTACACCGCGTAGACTCACCACCCGTGATTCAGCTTGAGCAAGTGACGAAGACGTACCCGAAGGCGTCCCGGCCTTCGCTCGACAACGTGTCCGTCTCGATCGAGAAGGGCGAGTTCGTCTTCTTCATCGGTCCATCCGGCTCCGGCAAGTCCACCATCATCAAGATGCTGCTGCACGAGGTGACCCCCAACAAGGGACGCGTCATCGTCAACAGCAAGGACGTCACGTCGATGCGCTCCTGGAAGCGACCCCACTTCCGGCGTTCGATCGGCTGCGTCTTCCAGGACTTCCGGCTGCTGCCGAACCGCACCGCCTACGAGAACGTGGCGTTCGCTCTCGAGGTGATCGGCAAGACCAAGGCGGTCGCCCGCCGGGTCGTGCCGGAGGTGCTGGAGCTGGTCGGGCTCGGTGGCAAGGAGCATCGCTATCCGCACGAGCTCTCCGGTGGTGAGCAGCAGCGGGTCGCCGTCGCCCGGGCGTTCGTGAACCGTCCGCTGATCCTGCTGGCGGACGAGCCGACCGGAAACCTGGACCCGGACACCTCGATCGAGATCATGCGTCTGCTGGACCGGATCAACCGCACCGGCACGACCGTCGTGATGGTCACGCACGACTCCAACATCGTGAACCAGATGCGCCGCCGCGTCATCGAGATCGAGAGCGGCCGCATCGTGCGTGACCAGGCCCGCGGCGTCTACGGGTGAGCCGGCGCTTCACCCCTTTCGCAGCCTGACGACGAACACCTCATGCCGGAGACCCGGAGGAAATCCCGATGCGCGTGAAATACGTCCTGTCCGAGGTACTGGTCGGACTGTGGCGCAACGTGACCATGACCGTCGCGATGATCATCACGATGGCGGTCTCGCTGACCATGCTCGGTGCCAGCGGTCTGATGTACCGCCAGGTTGACGACATGAAGGACCTCTACTACAAGAACATCGAGGTCTCGATCTTCCTGACCCAGGAGGTGAGCGAGCAGCAGCGCACCGACCTGAACGACAAGCTGAAGAACGACCCCCTGGTCAAGGACGTCATCTACGTCAACAAGGACGAGGCGTACAAGAAGTTCCAGGAGATGTACCAGGACGCGCCGGACCTGGTGAACGCGGTCAAGCCGGATCAGCTTCCGGAGTCGTTCCGGCTCAAGCTGAAGAACCCGGAGCAGTACAAGAACATCTACGACCAGTACAAGGAGACCGAGGGCGTCGACGAGATCGTCGACCAGAGCCGGCTCCTGGACAAGATCTTCGACGTGCTCACCGCGATCCAGAACATCGCCCTGGCCGCCGCGGTCGTGATGGCGATCGCCGCGCTGCTCCTGGTGGCCAACACCATCCAGGTCGCCGCGTACAGCAAGCGGCGCGAGGTGGCGGTCATGAAGCTGGTCGGCGCGTCCAACTGGTTCATCCAGGCGCCGTTCGTGTTGGAGGCCGTGGTAGCCGGTCTGATCGGCGCACTGCTCGGTCTGGTGGCGCTGGTGGCAGCGAAATATCTGCTCTTCGACGGGTCACTCAAGGCGTTGCAGGGTCTGCTGTCGCCGATCAGCTGGGGCGACATCCTGGTCATCTTCCCGCTGATGGCCTTCGTCGGTGGCCTGGTCAGCGCCGCCACCGCCTGGATCACCCTGCGCTTCTACCTGCGGGTCTAGGTCCTGTTTCACAAGAACTGGTCGGCCTGCGGCGGGCCCGGACGACGACCGGCGGCGTTGCGGTGGTGTCCGGATACAACACCGGTATCCGGACGCCACCGCGCCTTGCCGGATCGCCGCCCGGACTCCGCCTCGGCTCGACCGCCCTTATGAAACAGGACCTAGTCGGGTTCGTCGTCTGACAAGGACCCTCCCGCGGCCGGAAATAAACGGCGCGGGAGGGTCCTTGTTACTCCGGTAGCATGATCGGTTGTCCGGCCGGGGTGACCCGCGGTCGGACGAACCAGGGAAGGGGGTGGCGCCGATGCCACGGGAGAAGGGGCGCAAGGTGGTCGCCTCCAACAAGAAGGCGCGCCACGACTACGCGATCCTCGACACGTACGAGGCGGGCATGGCGTTGACCGGCACCGAGGTCAAGTCGCTGCGGGCCGGGCGGGCGTCGCTGGTCGACGCGTTCGCCCAGGAGCGCGACGGCGAGCTGTACCTGCACGCGATGCACATCCCGGAGTACACCCAGGGCACCTGGACCAACCACGAGCCCCGGCGTACCCGCAAGCTGCTGCTCAACCGTGGCGAGATCGACAAGCTGGTCGGCAAGACCCGGGAGGGCGGTCTGACCATCGTCCCGTTGCAGGTCTACTTCTCCGACGGTTGGGCCAAGGTGGAGATCGCCCTGGCCAAGGGCAAGAAGTCGTACGACAAGCGGCAGGACCTCGCCAAGCGGGACGCGGACCGGGAGATCGCCCGGGTGTCCGGTCGACGCGGCAAGGGAATGGACGACTAGTTCATCCTGTTTGTCCGGGTCGGCGTGCCGCCCCGGGGCTCGGGATGAAAGCGGTTGCGGCAGGCGTTAGGCTTGTCAGTGCCACCACATCGGTGGCCTGTCGAGGGGGTGACTGGTTTCGACTTCGTACGCAGCGACAGGGGAAGCGAGCCGAGGAAGCCGACGTCGTCTCGAGAATCGGTCGTCGGAAACTTATAAGCGCCAAGAACACTCGCGCTGACTTCGCTCTCGCCGCCTGAGGCGAGTAGCTAAGTCTGTCGGCCTGGGAACGCCTTCGTCCCAGTAGCCGGCATCAGCTAGAAGGCTGGCCAATCGGACCCGGTCGCGGGGTCCGTGCGGCGAGATCAATCAGCGACTGGGCCCGTCACACCAACTTGCTCGCGTGAGCGGTGGGGCCGAGTAGAGGCACAGCGAGCTGCGCTCGGAGAAGCCCTGACAAACCGGCGAAGGACCCGGGTTCGATTCCCGGCACCTCCACCACCTCGAAACGATGCGCCCCGGCCCACCGGCCGGGGCGCATCGTCGTATGTGACGAGTGGGGCTTCGCCGCCTACGCTGCGGCTGTGGCGAACCAGGGACTGCGTCTGTCGGTCGGCGCGTCAGCCGGTCAACGCACGCTCGCGGTGGTGACGGGGGTGCTCGTCGCGGCGGTCGGGGTGGCATTCGTGCTGGGGCCGGTGATCGCCGGCGGGCTGCTGCGTCGCCTCACCGGCCCCGGGGACGGGTTCGCCACCTACGAGGAGGCCCGCGATCTGCCGCCCGGCATGCTGCCGCCCGCGCTGCGGGAATCCGGAGGCGGGTCGGGGCGGGGGCTGTTCCTCGGGCTGTGTGGGCTCCCGTTCGTCCTGCTCGGTGTCTACCTGGTGCTGCGGGTGCTGCGGACGGCCGCGTGGTTGGACGGGAGCCGGGTGCACGTGCGAGGTGCGCTGCGCAGCCGAACCGTCGATCTCGCCAACGTACGCGTCGACCCCGGGCCGTACCGCGACCCGGAGGGCCGTGGTGGTCCTTCGGCTATCGTCGTCACCGATCGGGTCAGCGGGCAGCGGGCTACGATCCCGCTTCGGGGCATGGGTCTGCCGGTCCTGCCGCCGCCCGAGCTGCGCGCGCTGGCTGACGCGTTCGTCGCGGGTGGGCCCGAGGCTGCACCCGACGCTCGCGCCGTCGCCGCCCAACTGTGCCGACTGGCGGACGCCTGAGCTGCCGCGACCGGTGCCGGCGCTGCGACATCCGCGACCCCTGGGCCACGAGTGGGCCTTGTGACTGATGAGGTGGATGAGCACCAGAAGGACCCTGGACAGGGCGAACGGGCGGGTTCACCATCACGGTATGGGGTAGCGGCGCGGGAGGTGCCATGGTCACCGGTGGAGTCCAGCAGCCGTCGGGCGCGACCCGTCCGCATCCGTCCGACCTCGCCGCCGGGCCGATTTCCGCCGGGCTCGCCGCCGACCTGCACGCCCTGACCGGGCCGTTGCCGTCGTGACGACCGAACCTCGTTGGCGCGATACCGTGCGCCTGCGCCTGCGTCCGGTCCGGCGGGACTTCGCCGAGCACGTGCGGGTCACCGAGGGGTCGGCCGGCCTCTATCGGGAACTGCTCACCCACTCGCCCCGCCTCGACCACGGCATCCGGCTGCTGACCCGGGAGCACGCCGCGATCGTCGCCGCGATCCTGGCCGTGCAGCGGGTCGCGGAACGGCCCGAGGCCAGCCCCGACGAGCTACGCCACTTCACGGGTCACCTGCTGGGGGCGCTCGCCCGGCACCGGCGTCGTGGCGCGAACCTGCTGTGGCAGGCGTACCAGACGGATCTGGGTGGCGAGACCTGAGCCGACGCCGGAACCGACGCCGCGGCGGCACCGTCGAACCCGGCATGCGTCGACCGGTCCTGCTGCTCGTTCTGCCCCTGCTGTCCATGGTGGCCTGCGCCACGCCCGGCCTCGGCCCCGCCGCCGATTCCGCCGTCGGCCCCACCGCGTCGACCCACCGTGCGTTCGACGACCGGGCCGCCGCGGTCGCTGCGGCCTGGCGGCCCGGTCCCGGTTGGATTGACGGGTACGTCCCTCTCCAGGCCCCGACCGTGCTCACCGGCGATCCGCGTTTCACCCCGGACACCGAGACGGCCTTCCGATCCGGCTGGTACCGCGCGCAGGTCGCCATCCCGTCGACCGGTGTCAGTGGCGAGATCCGTTTTCCGGACGGCCGGTTGACCCTGCCGCTCATCAGCGCCGCCGAGGCGTACCGGCAGCTCGCCCAGGGCGACCCGCTGCCCTGCCCGGGTCGGCCGAAGCGGCCCGGACTACCGACCCCCGGCGGTCCCACGGTCGAGCCCGGGCCGGACGGTTGGGCCACCAGCACGACGCAGACGGCCTGCCTCCCGCTGACCGTCACCGGGGTGACCCTCGGCACCGTGCCCGTCCGTACGAGTCGGGGCGAGGCGCAGGTCCCGGCGTGGCTGTTCACGGTGGAGGAGTTGGCCACCCCGGTGGCCCAGCTCGCCGTCGCGCCGACGGCGGTCACACCGGTCCCCTCGGTGTCCCCACCGACGCAGCCGCCACCGGACGGCGTGGTCGCCGCACAGGACCTCGTGGCGGTGGACGGCGCACGACTGACCGTCCGCCTGGGCGTCGGCTCCTGTGACACGGGCATCAGCCCGCTGGTGTCGGAACGGCCGGACGTGGTGGTGGTCGGCGGCACGGTCACCCGCTCCACCGGCGTCTGCAACGCCATGCTCAAGCTGCAGCCGGTCACCGTCACCCTGGACGCGCCGCTGGGGGCACGGCCCGTGCTGGATGTCGTCAACGGCGCTCCGCTGTCGATCGCCCCGCGGTGACGACGCCCCGTACGCCGGTCAGAGGATCGTGGGCACGTCGGTGCTGATCGGCACCGGCAGTACGGTGGGACCCCCGGCGCGCAGCCCGGCCGCGAGGGCCGCGCCGAACTCGTCGGGGGTTCGCACCACCTCGGTGGCGCAGCCGTAGCCGGCCGCGATGGCCGTGACGTCCAAGCCCGGCAGGTCCAGCCCGGGCACCCCCGGTGTGTCCTTCAGCTCGGCGAACGCCTTGAGGATCGCGTACTGCTGATTGATCGGCACGACGACCACGACGGGCAGGGACAGGCGCGCGGCGGTCCAGAGCGCCTGTACGGAGTAGTGGAACGAGCCGTCGCCGATCACCGCGACCACCGGCCGGCCGCGCCCGGTGTCCCGTTCGGCCAGGGCCACCCCGATCGCGGCCGGCAGGCCGTAGCCGAGGCCGCCGCTGGCCATCGTGAAGTACGACGCCGGTCGGGTGATGCGCAGGTTGCGGCGCAGCGCGGCCAGGTTGGACGGTGACTCCTGGACCAGCACGCCGTCGGCCGGCCAGTGCGCGGCCAGCGCGGCGAACATCGCGTCGGCGCTCAGCGGCACGGTGACCGCCGGCGGCGGCGGGACGGACCGGGGTGCCGGCGGCTGCCGGCCGGCGGCCGGCACCAGGTCGAGCAGGGCGGTGAGGGCCAGTCCGGGGTCGCTGAGCAGGCTGTCCCCGACCGGGGCTCGGGCGGCCTCGTCCGGGTCGTCCGTGACGTGCAGCAGCCGGGCGCCCTCCGGCAGGTGGTTGCCCGGCACGTGCGGGTAGTAGCGGAACACCGGGGCGCCGACGACCAGGACGGTGTCGTGCCCGTGCAGCGCCTCGGCGAGCGGCCCGATGGCGAACGGCAGGACGCCCCGGAACTGTGGGTGGTCCTCCGGGAAGACGCCCCGCTCCGGTGCCGGTGCCGACCAGACCGGTGCGGCAAGTCGCTCGGCCAGCGCGACGGCCGCCGGCCAACTGCCGGAGCGGTCCACGCCGGGGCCGAACACCAGGACCGGGTCGCGGCTGTCGGCCAGCACCCGGGCGAACATCTCCAACCGCTGCGGGTCCGGCCCGAAGCGGGTCGCCACCGAGCGCGCCGCGGGCGGCGTCTCGGCGGGCTTGGCCCAGTCGTCCATCGGCAGGGAGAGGAAGACCGGACCGACCGGGGGCTGTACGGCGGTCGCGTACGCCCGCAGCAGCGCCGCCGGGATGTCCTGCGCGCGGACCGGCTCGTAGCTCCACTTGACGTACGGCTCGGGCAGCTCGACGGCCCGTCGGTTGGTCAGCCGGGGCTCCAGCAGCAGCATCTCCCGGGTCTGTTGACCGGCGGTGACGATCAGTGGCGTCTTGTTGTGCCAGGCGGTCACCAGGTTGCCCATCCCGTTGCCCATGCCCGGCGCGGTGTGCAGGTTGACGTGCGCGGGCCGGCCGGCGGCCTGGGCGTACCCGTCGGCCATCGCCACGGCCGTGGCCTCGTGCAGCGCGTGGACGTAGTGGAAGTCGGCCGGGAAGTCCTGCAGGAACGGCTCCTCGGTGGAGCCGGGGTTGCCGAAGACGGTGGTCATGCCCAGGGTGCGGAGCACGTCGTACGTCGCGTCCCGGACCGTTGCCATCGTCGCCTGCCTCCGCTCGCGCGCAGGGGCGACCGTGGGCCGCCCTCCCGATCAGCCGAATCTATCGGGATGTGACAGACCTTTCGGGCTTTTCCGGCGTCCGGGGAGGTCGTCCGGGAGCGCTCAGGGGAGCGTGAAGGGCAGTTTGATGCCGTCCAACGCCCGACCACACGCGCAGTCCTGCTCGGCGGGGAGCGCGGCCAACGCGTCCAGCAGCACGTCCCGCAGCCGGTCGGTGTTGGCCGCGAACACCCGGAACACCTCCTCCTGGGTCACCGTCTCGCCCGCCTGCACCCCGGCGTCCAGGTCGGTGATCAGCGCGATGGAGGAGTAACAGAGCGCCATCTCCCGGGCGAGCACCGCCTCCGGGTGGCCAGTCATGTTGACGACAGTGCCGCCGATCGACGCGTACCAGCGGGACTCGGCACGGGTGGAGAACCGGGGGCCCTCGACCACCACCACGGTCCCGCCGTCCACCGCCGTGACGTCCCGCCCGGCCGCCGCCGTGAGCAGGGCGTGCCGGCCCTTCGGGCAGTACGGGTCGGCGAACGGCACGTGCACCGCGCCCTCGTCGTAGTAGGTCTGCACCCGTCCGCTGGTGCGGTCGACGAGTTGGTCCGGCACCACGAACGTGCCCGGGCCCAGCTCCGGGCGTAGCCCGCCGACCGCGCACGGCGCCAACACCTGTCGTACGCCGAGCGAGCGCAGCGCCCACAGGTTGGCCCGGTACGGGATTCGGTGCGGTGGGAACCGGTGGTCGGAACCGTGCCGGGGCAGGAACGCGACCCGTCGCCCGGCCACCTCCGCGATGGTCACCGCGTCCGACGGTGGGCCGTAAGGGGTGCCCAGCTCATGGGGGGTGCCGTCGAGGAGCGCGTACAGCCCCGAGCCGCCGATCACCGCGAGGTCCGCCGTCGGTGCCATAGAACCTCCGTCGCAACTGTCCGATCACCCGCCGCTCAGACCTTAGCCAGCGCCCGGGACGCAGGCTATGGTGCCAGGCATGGCGTTGACAGCGCGGCTGATACCGATGCACCGTGCGGAGGCGGCGGATGACGGATCCCGGGTGCGGGCTCACGGCTGACGGGTAGGTGGGATGCAGGGAGAGGGCCAGGCGATCGGCGGACGAGCGATGGAGTTGATGACCGGGCGGCTGCTGGTCGCGACTCCGGCGCTCAAGGACCCGAACTTCGACCGTACGGTGGTGCTGCTGGTCGCCCACGAGCCGGGCGGCGCGCTCGGCGTCGTCCTGAACCGGGCGACCGAGGTGCCGGTGGCCGAGGTGCTGGGCGACTGGAGCGACCTGGCTCGCCACCCGGCGGTGCTCTTCGAGGGCGGCCCGGTGCAACCCGACTCGGCGATCTGCCTGGCCCGGATGCGGCAGCCGCTACGGCGACTCAAGGGCTTCCACCAGGTGTCCGGGGCGGTCGGCACGATCGACCTCTCCGTCGACCCGGAGAAGCTGCGCGAGAGCATCGGAGGCATCCGGGTGTTCGCCGGCTACTCCGGCTGGGGCAGCGGCCAGTTGGAGCAGGAGATCGCCGACGGGTCCTGGTTCGTGCTGGACGCCCTGCCCGGCGACGCCTTCGTCGACCGCCCCGACGACCTGTGGCCGATGGTGCTGCGCCGGCAGGGCGGGATGATGGCCGCCGTCGCCCACTTTCCGCCGGACGTGGCGCTGAACTGACCCGGCCCCGGTGGGGACCCCGCGAGATGACCATGCGGGCGGGTCTGTGTATAGTTTCCCAGTGCCCGGGCGACCGGGGCGAGGCAAGGGGCCGTGGCGCAGCTGGTAGCGCACCACACTGGCAGTGTGGGGGTCAGGGGTTCGAGTCCCCTCGGCTCCACCCTTGTTTGTGCAGCTCAGCGGCTTGGTCGGGGATACCGATCAGGCCGCTGAGCTGTTTCGCGTGGTACCTCGCCCGATCGGGGCGCTCAGGGGAGTCTGCGGCGGAACTGTCGGTAGCCGGACGATGAAGGTCGCCCCGGCGCCGGGCCGGCTGTCGGTGGAGATCGTCCCGCCGTGGCTGGTGACCACCTCCTTCACCAGGGCCAGGCCCAGACCGAAGCGGCGGTCCGCGGCCCCGGCGCCGCGGTGGAAACGGTCGAAGAGGTGTGACGCGTCGGCGGGGTCGAAGCCGGCTCCGCTGTCCATGACCACCAGGTCCGCGCTCCGGCGCGAGGTGTGCAGTGCGACGTCGATGCGACCGCCGGTCGGGGTGTGGGTGAGGGCGTTGGCGAGCAGTTCGCCGACCACGCGGCGCAGGGCCGAGGCGATGCCGCAGACGAGAACCGGGGTGTCCGGGACGGTCATGTGCAGCTGGACGCCCTGCTCCCCGGCGCGGTCGGCCTCGCAGTCGACGGCCTGGGCGGTGAGGAGGGCCAGGTTGACGGGCTCGGCGGGGTGCCGGTCGACCGGGGTGGCGGCGAGGCGGGCAGAGAGTAGGAGCTCGTCGACGATCTCACCGAGCCGGCCGGTGGTCTCGATCAGGCGGTCGTAGTCGGCACGGTCGGCGTCGGCGCGGCGGGCCAGGATCTGGGCGCGGGTGTGTACCTGAGCGATGGGGGTGCGCAACTCGTGGCTGGCGTCGGCGACGAACCGGCGTTGTCGGCCGAGCGCCTCGGCGAGCGGCGCCACGGCTCGGCGGCCCACGGCGATGCCCGTGAGCGCTGCCGCGGCGAGGCCGACGATCGCGGCGAGGAGGAAGGCGGCGAGCAGGTGACGCCGGTCGGAGAGCTGGAAACGCGCGTCGAACACCGCTTGCACGACTCCCGTGCCGCGGGGCTGGGTGCGGACGTAGTAGGTCGTGCCGTTGCGGTCGACCTTGTCGCTGTGGACCTGGCCGTCGAGGGCCGCCGCGTCGATGGCGGACCGCAGGGGGAAGCCCGGCGGGGGCGGGTTCCGGCCCAGGTCGATGCGGCCGCCGTCGGACAGGATGATCCAGCTGCAGGCCGGCGGTCCGTTGATGGTGCCGTGGACCACGCCGTAGCTGAGCTCGCGTTCGATCTGTTCGTGCTGGTTGTGCAGCAGAGCGACGTAGGAGATGGCGGCGCCCAGGGCGAGTAGCGCCGTCATCGTGAGTCCGACGAGCAGGCTGACCCGAGCCCTGGCCCGGCGCAGCATGGTGTCCTCGAAACTCACAGGGTCCCCAGCTTGTAGCCGAGACCGTGGACGGTCCGGATCACCGAGCGGCCGAGCTTGCGGCGCAGGTAGTAGACGTACGTGTCGACCAGGGACGCCGCGGCGGCCTCGTCGAAGACCCGGCTGCGCAACTCGGAGCGGGAGTGGACGGTGAGCGGCCGGGCCGCGAGCACCCGGAGCAACTCGAACTCGCGTGCGGAGAGGGCGACCCGGGTGCCGTCGGGCAGGACGGCGTCGCGGGCGGAGAGGTCGAGCTGGCCCGACCCGAATCGCAGCACCTCGGTGGAGTCGGTGGTCCGGCGGCAGAGTGCCCGGATTCGGGCGCTCAGCTCGTCCAGGTCGAAGGGCTTCGTGAGGTAGTCGTCGGCGCCCGCGTCGAGGCCGGCGACCCGGTCCTCGATGGTGCCGAGCGCGGTCAGCAGCAGCGCCCGGGCGGCCACCGCCCGGGAGCGCAGCCGCACGACCAGGTCCAGCCCGTCGAGGGCGGGTAGGCGTCGGTCGATCACCATCACGTCGTACGGCCGGGTGAGCCCCAGGTGCAGACCGCGCTGGCCGTCGGGGGCCTGGTCGACGACGTATCCCTCGCCGGTCAGCGTCTCGGCCACCATCCCGCGTAGCTCCGAGTCGTCCTCGACGAGCAGGAGTCGATTCATGTATAGATAGTGACACCGGCAGATCGAGATGTCTCTATGTCTCGGAAAACTTGTCGTCGCAAACAACAATCTACGGGGTTCCGGCGGTGACGAGCGAGGGCGCAGCGGCGCGAGTGCGGGCCTCGCGCCGCTCGATCCAGCTCAGCAGCGGTGTCGTCATCAGCGTCGTGATGAGCGCGACCAGCACCAACACCGTGAAGAGCGACGGGTTGACGATGCCCGCCTCCAGACCCACGTTGAGCGCGATCAGCTGCATCAGGCCACGGGCGTTCATCAGGGCGCCGACGCGCAGGGCGACCCCGTTCGGCTCACCGCGCATCCGGGCCGCGGCCCAGCAGGCGCCGTACTTGCCGGCAATCGCCACGGCCACACACGCGGCGGCGAATCCGAGGACGGCGGGATTGCCCAGCAGCGCGAACTCGGTGCGCAGCCCGGAGTAGGTGAAGAACAGCGGCAGGAACACCGTCGCGGCGATCGGCGACAGCGTGTCGACCACCTTGTCGGTCTGCTCGGAGCGCGGCATCACCACGCCGACCGCGAAGGCGCCGAAGACCGCGTAGAGCCCGATCTCGTCGGTGTACCAGGCGACCAGGAAGAGCAGCGCCACCGTGCCGAGCAGCCGCGCGCGGTCGCCCGGGAACCCCATCACGTAGCCGGTCACCCGCCGCCCACCCAGCCACAGCGCCACCCCGAACAGCACCGCGCCACCCGCGGTGACCAGGGCCGGGCCGGCTTCGCCCGAGGCGAACGCCAGCACCACCGCCAGCATGATCCACGCGACCATGTCGTCGATCGCGCCGCTCGCCAGGGCGAGCATCCCATGCCGGGTACCGGTCTGGCCGCGCTCGGTGATTATCCGGGCAAGCATCGGAAAGGCCGTGATCGCCAGTGCCACGCCGACGAACGCCGCGGACACGCCGAGCGACACGTCGTCCGCACGGATCGGTACGAAGCCCGCCACGCCCAGGACCAGCAGGATGCCCAACACCAGCGGCGCGGTGACACCCGCGAGCGACACCGCTCCCGCCGTGCCGGCGAGATTGTTCAGCCGGTGGGAGGTGAAGGCGTATCCGGCCTGGAACATGAACAGCACCAGGCCGACCTGGCCGACCACGTACAGGATCGGCAGCAGCGGCGCGGGAAAGAGCGCGGCCTGCGCGCCCGGCCAGAGCAGGCCGAGCAGCGACGGGCCGAGCAGCACCCCGGCGAGCATCTCGCTCACGACGGCGGGCTGGCCCACCTTGCCGAGGAGCCAGGCGACCAGCTTGCAGAAGAGCAGGATGACCGCGACCGCGATGAAGAACCGCGGGGCGAGTTGAGTGGGCGTCACGAGCCGACCTCCTCGAAGAATCGGGTGCACAATTTCTGTCGTCGGGCGTCGACGACCATCCACGTCCCGCAGACCAGTTGCTTCACCGAGCGGCCCACGTCGAAGAGCCGGTCGCGCTGCCGCATGAGAGCGAGCCGCTTGCGGCCGGGCCCCGGAAGGCCCCGGGGCGTCAGGTACGCCGGACCGCGACTGGGCAGCGACCGGGTGTGCGCTGCCGACGAGCTGACCGAGAAGCGCCGTAGCACCTCCCGGGTCGCCGCGCGGAGCTGGACCGGTGCCGCGCCGCGCGCTGGACAGGCCCGGTTGGCGTTCACGCCGTACGGGATGAAGTGCGCGTCCTGCCGACGCAACGACAGCCAGCGGTCCGGGTCGAACTCGTCGTCGGCGGCGGGACCGGTGCGTTGGTACGCCGGGTAGTTGAAGAGCAGCACCGACCCGGTGGGGAGGGCGTGATCTCCCACGGTGATCGGTCCGGAGGTGATCCGGTGTGCGATACCGAACAGCGGATACACGCGGAGCGTCTCGTCGATGATCCGGTCGAGGGAGTCGTCCGACGTGTCCTCGACGGACCGGGCGCACAGCAGGATGTGTGTCATGGCCTCCGACATCTGCACCACGGCCGTGTTGAAGAACGCGCCCTGCAGGTACCAGGCGGTCTCCAGGGCGGTGAAGGGCGGCGGCAGCACGACCGGGCACGTCCCCGCGTCGATCCGGTCCAGCAGGTAGCGGGTCAGCCGATCCCGCCGGGACATGTGCCGCAGACCCATCCCCTTCAGCGCGGTGACCACGTCGTCCGCGTTCGCCACGACGAGGTCCCGCACCTCGCGCGGGCAGGCCGCGCCGAACACCAGCTCGTACGAGACCTCGGCCCAGATCGGCATCATCAGGTCCCGGAGCCGTACGTGGCTGATCCGGTCGGTCGGAAGAGCGTCGAGGATCCGCCGGGTCGCGGCCGTCGCCAGTTCGTCGGAGCGCGGGTGGGGGACGGCCAGCACCTGACGTGTCGTCCGCGCGACCGTCTTGTACCGCTCACCGGGCTCAAGGTGCTCCTGATGCATGTGCGGGCCGGGCGCGAGCCAGTACCAGAACAGGTCCGACAGGCCCGCCCCGCGGCTGCGCCCGTCGGCGGCCGGGTCGCTGTAGACCCGCTCGAAGTCCTCCGGCCCCACCAGCGGCCCGGGGATGGGAACGCCCTCGGTCCCATTGACCCGTTGGAAGATCCACTCTCGGAGGTCGACCACGGCCTTCACCGGGTCACCACCACATCCGGCGTCAGGTCGGCCGGTCGCCGCGCTCCGGCCAGGGCGAGGGCATGATCCAGCTCGCCTGTGATCCGTTCGAGCACCTCCCGTACGCCCACCGACCCGGCCGCCGCGAGCCCCCGCACCACCGGCCGCCCCACCAGCACCGCCCGCGCTCCGAGCGCCAGCGCGACCACCACGTCGGTGCCGCCGCGCACACCCCCGTCGAGCAGCACCGGAAGCTGCCCCTGCACGGCTGCCACCACCGCGGGCAGCGCGTCGAGCGTGGGAACCGTCCCGTCGAGCTGTCGTCCGCCGTGGTTGGACACGATCACACCGGCGGCACCGTGCTGGACCGCGAGGCGGGCGTCCGCGGGATGCAGGATTCCTTTGAGCAGGATCGGTAGTCCCGTGACACCGCGCAGCCACCCGATCCGGTCCCACCCCGCCGTCGCGTCCATCGCGATCGAACGCACCCGCCCTGTCGCGTCGCGCATGTTCTCGCAGGCGTAGCCGGGCGGCAGGTCCGTGAAGCCGTTGCGTTGGTCACGCTCGCGCCTTCCGAACACCGGAGAGTCCACGGTCACCACCAGCGCCTGGCAGCCCGCCGATTCGGCGCGCTTGACCACGTACTCCGTGAAGTCGAGGTCGGGTTGCGGGTACAGCTGGAACCACAGCGTCCCGCCGGCCGCCGCGATCTTCTCGACCGGTTGGGTGGCGGCCATGCTCACCACCATCGCCGTGCCGGCCGCCGCAGCCCCCCGCGCGGTGGCCACCTCGCCCTCGGGATGCGCGAGCCGATGGAAGGCCGTCGGAGCGACCAGCACCGGTGCGGCCAGCGACGTACCGGCCACCGTGGTCCGCAGGTCGCGCTCGCCGGTCGCCCGGAGCACCCGGGGCACGAGCCACCGTCGCGCGAAGGCCTCCTCGTTGCCGGCCAGGGTGCGCTCCCGCCCGGCGCCGCCCTCGAAGAAGTCCTGGTGGACGGGGTCCATGTCAGCCCTCGGCACCGGACAGGCAACGGCGGAGGAACTCCTCGAGTGGCCCAACGTGGACGTCCGGCCGATCCCACCGGTTCTCCAGGTTCTCGGCAAGGTGGTGGGTGCTGATCAACTGGCCATCGCGGTGGTAACGGACCACCGGGTGCAGGTACGCCGCGTCGTGCGCCTGCCCCACGACATCCTGGGCGACCCGGGACACGGTGATGTCGAACGGGTCGACCTGGTCGTGGTCGGGCCCGTACTCCAGCGTGACGACGAATGCCTGGTCGTACTCGTGGTCGGCGGTGTGCAGGCCCGTCGACACGAGGTAGTCCACCGGCACCTCCTCGTGGTACCGGGCCTCGTCTCCGGCGACGGTGAGCACGTCGGCGAGGAACCCGAACTGCTGCCACAGGGCCGAGCTGCGGTTGACCCTTGCGATGACGGCCGCGGTCATGGCCGCCGGCTCGGCGGCGAGCCTGTCCGACGGCCAGTCCGTGGCGTCGTACCGGCGGGAGAGGATCCGGTGCAGAGCGCGTACGGCGTAGCGGAAGCCGTGCACGAAACCGCTCGTGGACTTCTTGAAGTCGCGTACCTGCGAGATCGTCCCGGCGAAGAACAGCCCCGGCACGTTCACCGACTCCCACGCTTCGGTCTGGGCCGGGAATCGGTCCCTGATGGCGAGCTGGGGTCGGGCCGAGGAATCGAAGATCGAGGCATCGAACCGGAATCCGGTACACGCCAGCACCCGGTCGTAGTGCAGTTCCTTCACGACCTCGTTGGCCCGGGAGAAGCTGAACGTGACTTTGTACCCCGTACCGTCGCGCTCGATGCTCTTGATCGTGCCGTCGAGGATCGCGTTCGCGGACTTGAGCTGATAGGTGTCCAGGAAGTTGTTGTTCACCGCGCGCAGGTGCCCGACGTAGTGGGTACGCCACGCCATCCGGACCGAGCTGGGCCCTGCGACGTGGATCAGTGTCGTGGTCTCCATGAGGCTGTCGGCGGTCTCGAAGGCGGAGTTGCCCTTGCCGATGATGAGAACCTTCTGGTCGAGATAGTCACGCGGCTCGACGCTCATCACGTCGTACCCCTCGGCCAGCTCGAATCCGGCGATGTCCGGCTCGTAGGTCTTCGAGACGCCGGTGGCGACGATCACCGCGCGGGCCTCCCAGCGCCGCTCGCCGGCCTCGACCGTGAAGACGTCGTCGTGCTTGGACACCCGGGTCACCCGGGTGCCGTACCTGACCTTGACGCCCGTCTTCGCGGCGAAGTCCGCGAGGTAGCGCACCATCACGTCGGCATCCGGGAAGTACCGCTCGGTGTACTGCGTGAACAGCAGCGCCGGATCGTCGGTGAGCAGGGAGTTCCAGTCGAGCCGCAGATTCAGCTCAGGATCGTCCGTGCCGGTGTGCGGCTTGTTGATCGAGATGAGTGTCCGGTGCCGCGGATAGGTGGCGAAGAATGCCCCCGGCCCGTCGGCGCCCTCCAGCACCAGATAGTCGCGCGTGCCGTCGGCTTCGAGCAGGGCGGCGAGCTGAAGACCGGCCGGACCGGCCCCGATGATCAGGTAATCAAGCATCACGGCGCTCACCGTACGAGTCGGAAATCAGAGATTTTTCAAGCTCTTCCAGAATCGCGACCGCCGTTCGTACGTCCCCGTCGAGTGGTCGGTCCGGGTCGACCGGGGGTATCGCCTCCTCCAGGGCCCGCAGAGCACGGTCGCAGCCCACCGCCGTCGGGCGGCGCGCTCCGACATGCACCGCCTGGCGCAGACCCAGTCCGAGCGAACCGGTGATCAGGCGCAGGAGTTCCGCCTGGTCCAGGGCGCGGAGCGCGGCCTGGGTGCCGAGCGGGATGACGTCCTGGTTGTGCAGGTTGGTGGGGAGGCTCTGCGCGCTCGCGGGCACGGTGTCCCGTCTGATCTCGGTGATGAGCGCCGTCGACGCGAGCTGGACGCCCTGTAACCCGTGCTGCTGCCCCGGCCCCGCCGCGAGCATCGGCGGCAGCCCGCCGTTGCGACCCGGATCCACCAGCAGGTCGAGCTGGCGCTCCGCGAGGTTGCCGATCTGGGCGATCACCATGGACAGGACGTCGGCGGCGAAGGCGGCGGGCTGACCGAAGAAGTTACCGCCGTGCACGACCTTGTCGTCGTCCGGAAAGAACAGCGGGTTGTCGCTCACCCCGCCGAGGTCGGCCGCCACGACGCCGTCCACGTAGCGCAGGGCGTCCTCGGCCGCTCCGAGCAACTGCGGCGCGCAGCGGATGCTGTACGGCTCCTGCAGGGGTCTGCTGCCGGACGGCCGCAGCCCGGCACAGGTCGCCCGCATCGCGGCGCCGACGTCGATGGCGCCGGAGTGGCCGTAGGCGGCCAGCAGGGCGGGGTCGAGGAACTGCGGGTCGCTGCCGAGCAGGTCCGCGAGGAGGCACGTCAGCGTCTGGACCACACGGTGCGCGGTGCGGACCCGGGCCAGGGCGAGGGTCAGCGCCGCGGTGGTCAGCGACGTGCCGTTGACGAGCGCGAGCGCGTCCCGGCCGTCGAGCGGCAGCGGCTCCAGCCCGGCCTTCGTCAGCGCGTCCCCGGCAGGCATCCGGACGCCGTCCACATAGGCGTGTCCACGGCCGCGCAGCGCCTGGGCGGCGGCACCGAGCGGGATCAGATCGCCGCTGGCGCCCACCGAGCCGAGCCGGGGCATCGCCGGCGTGAACGTCGTGCCGAGCATGGCCGCGAGCGCGTCGATCACGTGCGGCGAGACCCCGGACGCGCCCCGGGCCAGGGACCAGGCGCGGACCAGCAGCGTCGCGCGTACGACATCCGGGGCGAGGTCGGGTCCCTGACCCGCGCCGAGGTGGGCGAGGGTGTTGTCGGCCTGGTCGCGTTGGTCGGCTCGGCCCGCGTACCCCACCAGCGCCCCGAAGCCGGTGGTGGCGCCGTAGATGGCCCGGTCGTCGCCGAGTGCCTTGCCGAGGAACGTCCGGCCGCTCGTCACCCGGCCGCGCACCTCGTCGCTGATCACGAGCGTGACCGGGCCGGCCGCGAGGCGCAGGTCGGCGGGGCGCAGCGGTGCTGCCAGATCCACCTGAATCGTCATGGAACCGGATGCTAGAAACAGTTTCTCAGAGCGCTCTGAAATCGCCTCAGTACATTTCGCCGCATGACGCACGATTGCCTGATCATCGGAGCCGGACCGGCGGGTTTGCAGCTCGCGGCCCTGCTCGAGCGCGACGGTCACGACTATGTGGTGCTGGAGGGCGGCCCCCGTCCGGGCATGTTCTTCGAGACCTATCCCCGGCACCGCCAGTTGATCTCGATCAACAAGGTGTGGACCGGCTCGGCGGACCCCGAGTTCAATCTACGGTCGGACTGGAACTCGCTGCTGTCCGACGATCCGGCGCTGCTGTTCAAGAACTACAGCACGCGTTACTTCCCCGCCGCTGAGGATCTGGTGCGTTATCTCGCCGACTTCGCGCGAGGTCTGCGCGTCCGTTACGACACCCGGGTAACGGCGGTGTCGAAGACCGGTGACGTGTTCACGGTGCAGGCCGGCGACCAGGTCTTCAAGGCCCGCAGAGTCGTCGTCGCCACCGGCGTCTCCCAGCTCTACGTGCCGCCGATCGAGGGCGTGGAACTGGTCGAACGCTACGACACGGTGAGCGTCGACCCCGCCGATTTCGTCAACCAGCGGGTGTTGATCGTCGGTAAGGGAAACTCGGCATTCGAGACCGCTGACGCGCTGATCGAGACCGCCGCGACGATTCATGTCGCCGGACCGCACTCCATCAGGCTGGCCTGGCAGACCCATTACGTCGGTCACCTGCGCGCGGTGAACAACAACTTCCTGGACACCTATCAGTTGAAGTCGCAGAACGCCGTCCTGGACGGCACGGTGGAGCGGATCAGTCAGCGGGAGGGCGGCGGGTACCGGGTGCTCTTCCGGTACGCCCGGACGGTCGAGAATCTGCGCGAACTCGAGTACGACCGGATCATCCTCTGCACCGGGTTCCGCTTCGACGCGTCCCTCTTCGCCGAGTCGGCCCGGCCGGAGTTGGTCATCAACGATCGGTTCCCGGCGCAGACCCCGGCCTTCGAGTCGGTGAACGTTCCCGGCCTCTACTTCGCCGGCACCCTCAGTCAGCAGCGTGACTTCAAGAAGTCCACGAACGGCTTCATCCACGGCTTCCGCTACGCCACCCGGGCACTGCACCACATCATCCGCGAGCGGCACCACGGTGAGCCCTGGCCGTCCCGGCAGGTCGCGCTGACGCCGGAGGCGATCGCCGCCTCGATCATCGCCCGGATCAACGTGACCTCGGCGCTGTGGCAGCAGTTCTCGGTGCTCGGCGACGTGATCACGGTCGAGGGCGAGGCCGCCCGCTACCGGCAGGAGGTGCCGGTCGCCTATCTGCGGGACGCGGAGCCGGACGTGTTCGCGCTCGTGATCACCCTCGAGTACGGCCCCGACCACGACCACGTCGACCCGTTCGACATCACCGTGCCGCGCCCGGCCGAGAACGACGCGACGGCCGCCCAGGACGCCACCTACCTCCACCCGGTGGTGCGGGTGTGGCGCGACGGGCAGGTCGTCGCCGAGCACCACCTGGCGGAGAACCTGGAGAACACCTGGGACCTGCCGACCGTGCATCAGCAGCCCCTTGAGGTCTTCGTCAAGGGTGTCCTCGCCGATGCCCGCTGACGTCTGGCCGCAACCAGTCCTGGACCTCCTGAGCGCCGGCGGGGACCGGCCGGTCTTCGAGGACGGGCCGGTCGTCACGACCGCGTCGGAGATGGCGGGGCTGATCCGGCGTATCGCGGCCGGGCTGCGCTCGTGCGGCGCGGGGCCGGGCGTGGGTGTCACGCTCGACCTGCCGGTCACCGCCGCGGCCTTCGCCGCCACGGTTGCCGCCTTCGCCGTGGGCGCGCGGGTGTCCGGGTGGCGTGCGGACCTGAGCCCGGCACAACTGTCCGGCTCCCTCGTGGTCGACCCGACTCGGCTGGCCTCGTTCACCGAGCAGCCTGACGACGGGCTGGCACTCGTCGCGGCGGGACGGGCCGAGGATCCCGCACGGATCATCTGGACCAGTGGGAGCACGGGAACACCGAAGGGCGTGGTCCAGACCTACGCCGCCATGTCGGCGTCCTGGGTCCCGTACCCGGACCGGTGGCCCCCGGCCGTCGCCGAACTGGCCACCCGGATGCAGCGCTACCTGGTCTTCGGCTCGCTGGCCAGTCAGGTGATGCTGGAGTACGGCATCCTCTCCCTCGTGGCGGGCGGCACCCTCGTCGTGGCGCCCCGGCCGGTCTTCCCGGACGCCCTGGTCGAACACCGGGCCACGGCGAGCGTGATCACGGTCGGCAAGCTGCACCAGTTGATCCGGGACCAGCGCTCCCACCCGGTGGACCTGCGTCACCTGCGGGCGCTGATGGTCTCCGGCTCGCCCCTCGCGCCGGGCCGACTGGCCGAGGCGCTCGACGTGCTGGGTCCGGTGCTCTTCCACGGCTACGGCCAGACCGAGACGTCGATGATCGCGATGGTGACCCCCGCCGAGATGCTGACCGACCCCGCCACCCTCGCCACGGTCGGCCGCCCGGCCGTGGAGGTCGCTCTTCGCGACGGGGAGATCTACGTCCGCACACCCGCGCAGGCATCGTCGTACTGGCAGGACCCGGACGAGTCGGCCGAGGTGTTCGTGGACGGCTGGGTGCGGACCCGTGACCTGGGTGAACTCGACGCCGACGGTTACCTGCGGCTGCTCGGGCGCACCCGGGACGTGATCATCATCAACGCGCAGTTGGTCCATGCCGGAGCGGTGGAGCGGGCGCTCGCCGCTGACCCCACGATCGCCGAGGCGTACGTCGTCGGCGATTCGGACGAGGCGACCGGCGAGGCCGTGCACGCGTTCGTGGTGCCGGCGGCCGGGAGGACACCCGATCCGGACCTGCTGCGCAAGCTCGTGGCCGCACAGGTGGGCGACCTCGCGGTGCCGCGCACCGTCACGGTCATCGACCGGGTCCCGCTCGCCGCCAGCGGCAAACCCGACAAGAGTCAACTCCGACAGCTCCGGTAGCGGAGTTGCGCGAGACGCCCTGACCGAGGCGGCGGTCAGGGCGTCTCGCCGTCGGGCTACTGGCCGAAGCGCGCCCGGATGTCGTACTCGTAGGACGCCTTCTGCCAGATCACCGAGAAGCGGCCGGTCGGGCTGGACGCCGGCTGCGCGTACCGCCCGTCGGGGGCGATGATCTCGTCCGCCCCGAACGTGCCGTCCTGGCCGATCGTCCGGGCGTGCACCTGCGTGGTGGAGACGTCCGGACCCCAAGCCTGCCAGGTGACCAGGCCGTCGCCGTCGTCGTCCAGGGCGACCTTCGGCCAGTCGCCGACGCCGAGCCGGGTGACCGTGCCGAGCACTCCGGTGGAGGAGATCGAGCGGGCGAAGACCTGGATACCCTCGGGAGTCCAGCGGCCCCAGGTCAGCACCGCGTCGCCGTCGAGATCGCCGGCGAGTTCGTCGAAGAGGCTCAGCTCGTGGGCGGCCGGCGAGACGCTGAGGACGCTGCCCAACGTGTCGGCGTGGCTGTAGTGCCGGGCCCGCAGGCGGGGCGGCTCACCCGCCTTGGACCACCGGTAGCTGATCACCGCATCGCCGTCCCGGTCCACGGCGAGCGAGACGCTGGCGTACCTAACATCGGTGGCCCGTCCGGCGATGACGCGCAGCGGCGCGACCCCCTCCGGGCGGACCCGACGCGCGACGACGCGCTCGTAGCTCTCCGTCCAGGCGACGACGGCGGTCCCGGCGCGGTCGACGCCCACTACCGGCTGGTCCACGCCGACACCGAGGGTCAGCTCGGGGCCGAGGGAGCTGTCCGCGCCGAAGTAGCGGGCCTTCGTCGTGTACGCGCCGTCGCGGATCTCGGTCCAGGTGACCAGCGCCAGCCCTGACGGGTCGACCGCGACGGCCGGACTCACCCCGTGCCACGTGGCGATCATCTGCAGCGGACCCAGCTCGCCGGTGGCGGACACCCGCCGGCCGGCCACGAGGCCGTCCTGCGTCCACACCACGGCCGAGTCGCCGTCGTCGTCGGACGCGACCTTGGGCCAGAAGGCGGACGCGCCGAGCGGCGAGAGCGTCTGGACCGGGCCGGCTGTGCCGTCGACCGAGACGAGCTGCGCCTTCACCTGGTCGTTGCAGCTACTCGCGTTGTTGTCGCAGCCCGCCCAGGCGAGCAGCGAGTCGCCCTGCCGGTCGACCGCCACGAAGGGCTGGTCCAGCCCGCTCCAGCCGGGCTCCGACACGACCTGGATCGGCGACCAGGTGGCCGCCCACGCGGGTGCCGGCACGGCCGCCAGGGCCGCCAACACGCCGACCACGCCGGCGGTGAACTGTCGTGTACGCCGTCGGGTCGCTGTTCTGTCTGGTCCGTGCACCGTCGCCCCCTCGATCGATGAACATGCTTGATCAGGAGGGATGATGCCATCGAGTCACGCGCACCGCTCGTCGAGAACGGCTACGCGAAACGCCCCGACCGGATGGTCCCGGTCGGGGCGTTCTCGACTGTATGTCCGCTAAGAGGCGTATCAGCCCTGGCGGCTCTTCCACTGCGGGTTCGCGCGGTTCACCACGACCACCCGGCCGCGACGACGGACCACCACCGAACCGGGCTTCTGCTTGAGCGCACGCAACGAGCTACGTACCTTCATCTCTGCCTCCTCGGCCTGGGGGTCTGGCCTGAAATCCGTACCGGTTATCGGAACGCCGTTGCCCGCCGCGTGATTCCCAGGCCCCGGGCGTCGAACCTTTGACCTCCCGCGCCCGTACCAGTGGCGGGAGGTTCAAGCCATGAGGGTGCGTCGGATGCTCGTCGTGGTGCTCGTCGTCATGGCGGCGGCACCGCTGGGCGCGGCGCCCGGCTGGGCGCACGGCGCCCCCACCGACCCGGTCAGCCGGGCGGCGGCCTGTGGGCCCGAGGGCCGGTACGCGTCGACCAGCGCCTGCCGGGCGGCCGTGGCGGCCGGCGCGGCGGTGCGCGAATGGGACAACGTACGCGTCGCGGCCATCAACGGTCGGGACCGGGAACGAATCCCGGACGGGGAGCTGTGCAGCGGAGGGCTCTCCGCGTACCAGGGGCTGGACCTGCCCCGGACCGACTGGCCGAGCACCCGGTTGACCACCGGCGCGACGTTCACCTTCCGGTACCGGACCACCATCGAGCACCGGGGCACCTTCCGGCTCTACGTCACCACGCCCGACTACGACCCGCGTAAACGGCTGACCTGGGCAGATCTGGAGCTGCGGCCGTTCCTGACGCGGACCGACCCGCCGGTGCGGGCCGGCGCGTACCAACTGGCCGGTCGGCTGCCCACGGGGCGTACCGGCCGTCACCTGATCTACACGATCTGGCAGAACTCCAACACCCCGGACACCTACTACTCCTGCTCCGACGTGGTCTTCGCCGCCGCGGGCGGGACCGGGACGCGCGCGTCGGCGAAGGCGTCGGCGCGTACCCCCGCGAGCCGGCCGGTCGCCAGCGAGTCGGCGGTGGCGGCGGCGGCCGACCCGGGCGTGCCGGTGGCGTCGGTGCGCGACCTCGACGGCCGGTGGCCGGTGCTGGCCGGCGCGGCCGTCGTGCTGGTCCTGGCGGTACTGGTCGGCGTGGGTCGGCGGCGACGCGACCCCGTCGCGCCGACGGGACCACGGTGCGAGGTGCGCAACCACCGGGCCGGGCGGCGCCGGATCTGGTGACCCGGCCCGCCCGCGATCCGGCGGTCAGCCCAACAGGCGGTCGATCTCGGCCAGGTCCTCGGTGCCCAGGTCGAGGTTGTGCACGGCGGCGACGTTGGTCTCCAACTGCTCGACGCTGCTCGCCCCGATGATGAGGCTGGTCATCCGCGCATCGCGCAGCGCCCAGGCCAGCGCGAGCTGGGCCAGGGACTGACCGCGCCGCTCGGCGACCGCGCCGAGCCCCCGGATGGTGGCCATCTTCTCGTCGCCGAGGTCGCTCTCGTTGAGAAAGACGCTGGTCCGCACCCGCGAGTCGGCCGGGATGCCCTTGAGGTAGCGGTCCGTCAGCAGGCCCTGCGCGAGCGGGCTGTACGCGATGCAGCCGGCGCCGACCTGCTCCAGCGTGTCGAGCAGGCCGTCGTCCTCGGTCCAGCGGTTGAGCATCGAGTACGACGGCTGGTTGATCAGCAGCGGCGTGCCCAGGTCGCGCAGGATCGCCGCGGCCCTCGTGGTCTGCTCCGAGTTGTAGTTGGAGATGCCCACGTAGAGGGCCTTGCCGGAGCGGACGATGGCGTCCAGCGCGCCCATCGTCTCCTCCAGCGGGGTGTCCGGGTCGAACCGGTGCGAGTAGAAGATGTCGACGTAGTCGAGGCCCATCCGGCCCAGCGACTGGTCCAACGACGAGATCAGGTTCTTACGCGAGCCCCACTCGCCGTACGGGCCGGGCCACATCAGATATCCGGCCTTGCTGGAGATGACCAGCTCGTCCCGGTACGGCTTCAGGTCGGTGGCGAGCATCCGGCCGAAGTTCTCCTCCGCCGAGCCGGGCGGCGGGCCGTAGTTGTTCGCCAGGTCGAAGTGGGTGACGCCGAGGTCGAACGCGCGCCGGACGATGTCCCGCTGGCGCTCGTACGGGCGGTCCGGGCCGAAGTTGTGCCACAGGCCGAGAGAGACGGCGGGCAGCCGCAGGCCACTGCGTCCGCTGCGCCGGTAGGTCATGGTGTCGTAGCGGTCTTCCGCGGCGAGGTAGGTCACGATCATGAGCCTAGCCCCGGTCCGGCGTGCCCGAGATCGGGCGTGGAAAGCCGGACATCGGGGTAGTTTCGACCCGACGACCGGCCCAGCACCGCGGAAAGTGAGCGACGTGGACGACATCACCGCACTGATCCTGGACGACCACGCCGCCTTCCGGCGCGGCTTCGCCCGCCTCGACGACGCCCGCGACGAGCAGGAACTGCTGGCCATCTGGGACGCCCTCGCCCTGCACCTGGACATCCATGCCGAGGCGGAGGAGGCGATCCTCTACCCGCACCTGGTCAAGCACGGCGACGACGGCGAGGACGAGACCGCCGACGCGATCGGCGACCACAACAAGATCCGGGACGCCATCGCCGAGTCCAAACTGCACCCGGTCGGTTCGAAGCCCTGGTGGGAGGCGGTCGGCACGGCCCGGCGGGAGAACAGTGAACACCTGGCCGAGGAGGAGGACGAGGCGCTGCCCGACTTCCGCCGGCACGCCGGCTTCGAGCTGCGCGCCGAGCTGGGCCAGCGCTGGCTGACCTTCTACGGCGAGCACAAGAACGGCCGTGACCTGCCGTTCCGCGACAAGGACCCGCAGGGGTACGTGGCCGACCACCGCTGAGATCTCCCCGCTGCGGGGGAGTCGCGCACCCGGTCCACGCCAGCAGAATGACCGGATGACCCTCCGCGCGGCGCTGGCCCCGCTGGTCGCCGGCAGCACCTGGCGACGCGGCGTGTACCTGCTGCTCGGCGGCGTGCTGGCCCTGCCGTACGGGGTCCTCGCGGTGACCTTCGCGCAGATGCTCACCGACTCGGAGATCCCCCGCCCGCTGGTGTACGTCCTGCTGGTGGTCGCGGCGCTGATCGCCGTGGTGCCGCTGCTGCTGGACGGCAGCCGGGCCCTGGAGATCGCGGCCGTACGGGCGCTGCTCGGCGTCGACCTGCCCGACCCGGCGCCGGGACACCGGGGCGATCGGGAGAGCCGCCTGCGCAGCGCGCTCTGGATCGCCACGCACCTCATCGTCGGCGCGCTGGTGATGACCGCGCTGTTCAGCGCCCTGCCGATGGCGCTCGCGTTCATCGCGCAGCAGTTTGGTGTGGGCGACGAGCTGACCAGCCGGGAACGGTTCGGGCCGCTGGACGGGCGGGACAGCGGCTGGCTCACCCTCGCCGGGGTCGCCCTGCTGGTGGGCCTCGGCTACGCCGTGGCCGGGCTCGGCGCGCTCGCCGTCTCGATGGCCCCGGTGCTGCTCGGCCCCGCCCAGGCCGAGCGGATCGCCGCCCTGGAGGCGCGGGCCACCCGGCTCGCCGAACGCAACCGGCTGGCCCGCGAACTGCACGACTCCGTCGGTCACGCGTTGACCGTGGCGACCCTCCAGGCCGGCGCCGCCCGTGAGGTGCTGGACACCGACCCGGAGTTCGTCCGGCGCGCGCTGACCGCCATCGAGGACGCCGGCCGGACCGCGATGGACGAGCTGGACCACGTGCTGGGGCTGCTCCGCGAGACCGGCGGCGGCCGGCCCTCGGTGGCGCCACAGCGTACGCTCGCCGACCTGGACCGGCTGGTCACCGACGCCCGCGCGGCCGGGCTGACGGTCTACGACAGCCGCGCCGGCGATCCCGCGGCGGTGCCCGCGGTCGTCTCCCGGGAGGGCTACCGCATCGTCCAGGAGGGACTGACCAACGCCGCCCGCCACGGCCACGGGCCGGTGACGCTGCGGCTCGACCTGCACCGCGATGCCCTGGAGTTGGAGATGGAAAATGCCCTCGGCCGACAGCGCCGCTCCGATCCGGGTCGGGGCGGGCGGGGCCTGGACGGCATCCGGGAACGGGTGCTGCTGCTCGGCGGCCGGCTCACCGTCGGCCCGGACGGCGACCGGTGGCTCGTCCGAGCCCGCCTGCCGTACGAGGACGCCCGATGACCACCGGCGTGCTGATCGTCGACGACGACGAGCTGATCCGGGTCGGCCTGCGAGCCATCATCGACGCGCAACCGGACCTGCGAGTGCTCGCCGAGGCCGCCGACGGGGCCGAGGTGCCGCCCCTGGTCGCCCGGCACCGCCCGGACGTGGTGCTGATGGACGTGCGGATGCCCGGCATCGACGGCATCCAGGCCACCCGCCACCTGCTGGCCACCTCCGCCGACCCGCCCCGGGTGCTGGTGATCACCACGTTCGCCAACGACGAGTACGTCTACGAGGCGCTGCGCGCCGGCGCGTCCGGCTTCCTGCTGAAGCGGGCCCGCCCGGCGGAGGTCATCGAGGCGGTCCGCGTCGTGGCGGCCGGGGAGTCGCTGCTGTTCCCGGCGGCGATCCGCCAGCTCGTCGGAGCGTACGGGCCGGTGGGCGGGGACCGCCTGCAGGCCGCCCGCCTCACCGAGCGGGAGGCCGAGGTGCTGCGGCTGATGGCGACCGGCCGGTCCAACCCGGAGATCGCCGCGCACCTGGTCGTCGGGGTGGAGACGGTCAAGACGCACGTCGGCAACGTGCTGGCCAAGCTGGGCGTCCGCGACCGTACCCAGGCGGTCATCGCCGCGTACGAGTCCGGCTTCGTCACCCCGTCCGGCTGATCCCCCGGCCGAGGGCTCCCGGCCGTTCCCCCGGCCGAGGGGCTCCCGGCTGATCCCTCGGCCGGGGGAGCGGGTTCACCGCCGCCCGGGAGGGAACCGGTCGCCGATCGGTCGAGGCTGAGAGCATGACGACGATCAATGACCTTCGAGCCCGTACCGAATCCCGCTGGCCCGACCGGCTCGCCCCGCTCGCCGCCGGTTGGCTCGGCCTGTGGGGCGTACTCGCCCTGCTCGGCACGCTCACCGGCGCCGGCTACCCGTTCGGCCCGAACGACCTCCACGGCGGTGACGTCAGCCTGCTGCGCCTGGTGCCGGTGGACGTGGCCACCCCGCTCTTCGCCGGAGTCCTGCTGACCGCCGCCGTGGCCGCCCTCGCCATGAGCCGGCCAGCGGTCCGGCCACCCGGCCCGCTGCGGGCACTGCTCGCCGGCTACGGCTGGGCGGTCGTGTTCCTGCTCGCCGTGGTCGTGCCGGACGTCCGCGTGCTGGTCATCCTCGGCTACCTGCCGATCCTGATCGTCGGCGCGCCGTTCGGCTGGCCGCCGGTCGACTACTCCGACATCTTCAACTGGGCCCTGTTCGGCCGCTTCGCCGCGCTGCTCGGCGGGCTGCTGCTGGCCGGGGCGGTGCTCGCCTGGCAACGCCGTACCGCCGCAAGCTGCGTCTCCTGCGGGCGGGACGGCACCGACCGTGGCTGGACCACCCCGGCCGCCGCCGCCCGCTGGGGTCGGTGGGCCGCCGGCATCGCGGCGATCATCCCGTTGACGTACGCGGCGATCCGGTTCGCCTGGACGGCGGGCATCCCGCTGGGCATCTCCCGGGAGTTCCTGACCGAGATGCAGGACAGCGGGCTGGTCTGGGCCGGGTTCGGGCTGGCCGCCTTCGCCACCGCCGGCGCGATCCTCACCCTCGGGCTGGTGCAGCGTTGGGGTGAAACGTTCCCCCGCTGGATGGTCGGGCTCGCCGGTCGTCGGGTGCCGGTGAAGCTGGCCGTGGTGCCGGCGACCCTGGTCGCCATCTCCGTCACCGCGGCGAGCCTCGGCCTGCTCAGCAACCCCCAGTTCTGGGAGCTCACCGGCGGGACCAGCCTGACCGGGGCGCCCATGCTGCTCTGGCCGCTGTGGGGCGTGGCGCTCGGCGCGGCCACGTACGCGTACCACCTGCGCCGCCGGGGCGCCTGCCGGCGCTGCGGCCAGGGCTGAGGGTGGCCGTGGGGGTGCCACCCGAAGCCGGAGGCGCCCCCGAAAATGTGAGCTAGCGTTACTCGGGTGACTGCGCCTACCCCGGTAATCCCGGTTCCACCGGCCGACCTGCCCGGCACGCTCGGCGCGCTACGGGCGGCCGGTCACCAGTACCGCACCGTCAAGCAGGAACTCCGCGACAACCTCCTCGCCCGGATGCGCTCCGGCGAGACCCGTTTCCCCGGCATCGTCGGCTACGACGACACCGTCCTGCCCGAGGTCGAGCGTGCTCTGCTCGCCGGGCACGACATGGTGCTGCTCGGCGAGCGCGGCCAGGGCAAGACCCGACTGATCCGCGCCCTGGGCTCGCTGCTCGACGAGTGGACCCCCGTCATCACGGGCTCGGTCCTCAACGAACACCCGATGCGCCCGCTCACCCCCGCCTCGGTCGCCCAGGTCGCCGAGGCCGGCGACGACCTGCCGATCGGCTGGCTGCACCGCTCGATGCGCTACGGCGAGAAGCTCGCCACCCCGGATACCAGCGTCGGCGACCTGATCGGTGACGTCGACCCGATCCGGATCGCCCAGGGCCGCACCCTCGGCGACCCGGAGACCATCCACTTCGGGCTGGTGCCGCGTACCAACCGTGGCATCTTCGCCGTCAACGAGCTGCCCGACCTGGCCGAGCGCATCCAGGTGGCGCTGCTCAACGTGTTGGAGGAGCGCGACATCCAGGTCCGCGGCTACCAACTCCGGCTACCGCTGGACCTGCTCCTGGTGGCCAGCGCCAACCCTGAGGACTACACCAACCGGGGTCGCATCATCACGCCGCTCAAGGACCGGTTCGGCGCGGAGATCCGTACCCACTACCCGGTCGACCTGGAGTTGGAGCTGGCGTTGATCCGCCAGGAGGCGGATCTGGTCGCGGCCGTCCCCGAGCACGTGCTGGAAGTGCTGGCCCGCTTCGCCCGCGCGGTGCGGGAATCCCCGTCGGTGGACCCGCGCTCCGGAGTCTCCGCCCGGTTCGCGATCGCCGCCGCCGAGACGGTGGCCGGTGCCGCGCTGCGTCGTGCCGGCTTGCTCGCCGCCTCCGCCGACGTGTTAGGAGGGGCCCCCTCTACAACCGCAAGCGATAACAAGGTGCCCTTCCTTGCACCGGAGGCGGCGGTGGCCCGCGTTGGTGACGCGGTGTCGGTGACCAGCACGCTGCGCGGCAAGGTGGAGTTCGAGAGCGGCGAGGAGGGACGGGAGGTCGAGATCCTGGCGCACCTGCTGCGGACCGCGACCGCCGAGACGTTCCGCGCCCACCTGGCCGGCCTCGACCTGTCCGGGTTCACCGCTCTCGTCGAGGACGGGACGGCGATCGAGACCGGCGAGCTGGTCGGCTCCGCCGAGCTGCTGCGCCAGGTGGGCACGGTGCCCGGTCTGGCCAAGGTGCTCGACCGGCTCGGCCTGGGCGACGCGCCCACCCCGGAGGAGGCCGCCGCGGCCGTGGAGTTCGTGCTGGAGGGGCTGCACCTGACCCGCCGGCTCGGCAAGGACGTCACCGAGTCCGGGCGCACCGTCTACGGCGGCCGGGGCTGACTGTGGCCGGCAACCGGTTCCGGTACGGCCAGTGGAACGGCGGGCCCGATCCGCTGGCACCCCCGTACGACGTGCGTGAGGCGGTGGACGCGGTCGGCGCCGAGGTGCTGGCCGGCGGCAGCCTGCGGCAGGCGCTGCGCGATCTGCTGCGCCGTGGCCCGCAGGGGCGGGGCGGGCTGGACGACCTGGCGGCTCGGGCGCGACGGCTGCGCCGCGAGGCGCTTCGTCGCGGCGACCTCGACGGCGCGGTGACCCGCGCACAGGCCCTGCTCGACCAGGCTCTCGCCGCCGAACGTGACGAGCTGCGGAGCCGCGACGACGACGACGCGCGGTTCGCCGAGTCGGTGCTGGACAATCTGCCCCGCTCCACGGCCCGTGCGGTCGAGGAGCTGGCCGGCTACCAGTGGGCCAGCGAGGACGCCCGTCGTTCGTACCAGCAGATTCTCGACCAGCTCCGGGACGACGTGCTCGGTCAGCGGTTCGCGGGCCTGCGGGACGCGGTGCGCGCGTCCGCCGATCCGGCCGCGCAGCAGCGGCTCGCCGAGATGATGCGGGACCTGAACGACCTGCTGGCCCGGCACGGCCGCGCGGAGGACACCACCGACGCGTTCGCCGAGTTCATGCGCCGGCACGGCGACTTCTTCCCGGAGCAGCCGGAGACGGTCGACGAGCTGATCGACGTGCTGGCCCGCCGTTCGGCGGCCGGTGAGCGGCTGATGAACTCGCTGTCCGAGCGGCAGCGCGCCGAGCTGGCCGGTCTGATGCAGCAGTCCCTCGGCGACCGGCTCGCCGGTGAGCTGTCGGCGCTCGACGCGAACCTGCGGGCGCTGCGGCCGGATCTGCGCTGGGGGCGCGGCGAGCGGGTCCGGGGCGACCAGCCGTTGGACTACGCCGACGCGGCCGGCGCGCTCGGCGAGATCGGCGAGCTGGACGACCTGCTGGATCAGCTCGACCAGGAACACCCCGGGGCCACGCTTGACGACGTGGACGTCGACGCGGTGGCCCGGACGCTGGGCCGGGACGCGGCCGACGACGTCCGCCGGCTGCGCGAGCTGGAACGCGAGCTGCGCCGGCAGGGCTGGGTGGGCCGGGACGCGGACGGGCTCACGCTCAGCCCGAAGGCCCTGCGCCGGCTCGGCGGCACGGCGCTGCGGCGGGTCTTCGCCGACCTGACGGCCGGTCCGCGCGGTCAGCACGACCTGCGTTCGGCGGGTGCGGCCGGCGAGGTCAGCGGGGCGTCCCGCCCGTGGGAGTACGGCGACGAGCAACCGCTGGACGTGGTTCGTACGCTCACCCGGGCGGTGCGCCGGGCCGGGCCGACGGTTCCGCTGCAACTCGAAGCGGACGACTTCGAGGTGGTGGAGACCGAGAAGCGTGCCTCGGCGGCGGTGGTGCTCTGCGTGGACCTGTCGTACTCGATGATCTCGCAGGGTCGTTGGGGGCCGATGAAGCAGACGGCGCTGGCGTTGGCGCACCTGATGGAGACCCGTTTTCCACAGGACGCCCTGCAGATCGTGGGCTTCGGTCGGGAGGCGACGACGCTCACCCAGCAGGAGTTGGCGGCCGTGGAGCCGGACCTGCAACAGGGGACGAACCTGCAACACGCGCTGCGGTTGGCCGCTCGGCACCTGCGCCGCCATCCGGATGCCGAGCCGGTGGTGCTGGTGGTCACCGACGGGGAGCCGACCGCCCACCTCGACCCGGACGACGGGGAGGCGCTGTTCCACTGGCCGCCGCTGCCGGAGACGATCGAGGCGACGGTCCGCGAGGTGGACCGGCTCAGCCGCTACGGTGCGACCCTCAACCTGTTCATGCTCGGCGATGACGAGGGCCTGCGCCGCTTCATCGACGCGGTGGCGAGACGCAGCCGTGGCCGCATGTTCACCCCCGACACCGACGACCTGGGCGAGTACGTGGTGTCGGACTACCTCCGCTCCCGCCAGTCCCGCCGCTGAACGGACCACCCCGTCGATCATGGAGTTGTGGTGGGTGGCAAATGCCGCTCGTCCGGGTGAATCGGGCACCACAACGCCATGATCGACGGGGTGGGGCGGTGGGGTGGGGGTGTGGTGGTGGCGAGTGGCGGGTTGCGGCGGGCTTATGACTCGGTGTTTGCCGAGATCGACGGGGTTTCTTTTGGGGCTGCCCCTCGGGGGCAGTTGAGCGCCGAGCAGATCGTGGCGCACCTGGTGGCGAACGACGAACTGATGATCCAGGCCAGCGAGGCGTTGCTCGCGGGGTCGCCGTTCGCCTACTACGAGCTGGAGGAGGACATCCACCGTCCGCAGCTCGACGCGTTGGTCGCCGAGCAGGGCGGTCTGCGCGGCCTGGCGGCGTTGCTGCACGGCACCAGCGAACGGCTGTGCGGACTGGTCGACCAACTCGGCCTGGCGGCGGAGGCGCCGGTGGAGACCCACCTCCGCGAGGGCTTCGACCTGATCGTCGACGAGCCGCTGCCCTGGTCCCGCACGCTGGACCTGCACGCGAGGGTCCACCTCCCCAAACACCAGGCCCAGCTCCACCTGCTCCGGACCTGACCGCCCCCCACGACCCTCGTCGATCTTGCACTTTCTGCGGCGACAAAGGCATGTGTAACGGGCATCTCGACGACAGCAAGTGCAAGATCGCGGGGGGTTAGGCGCGGGTCAGCTCCTCGCGGGGGTGGAAGGTGCGGCGGTAGGTGGACGGGGCCACGCCGATGCGTTGGTGCAGTTGTTGACGTAGGGCTGCCGTCGTGCCGAAGCCGCAGCGGCGGGCGATCTGGTCGACGGTGAGGTCGGTCGTCTCCAGGAGGAGTCGGGCGTGGTCGGTCCGTTGCCGCAGTAGCCACTGCGCGGGGCTCAGTCCCGTCTCCAGCCGGAAACGTCGGGTGAAGGTGCGGACGCTCATCCGGGCCTGCTCGGCGAGGTCGCGCAGGGCGATCGGCTCGTGCAGGCGCTGTCGGGCCCACTCGCGGGTGGCGGCGGTGCTCGCATCGGTGGCCCGGGGGACCGGCTGTTCGATGTACTGCGCCTGCCCGCCGTCGCGCCACGGCGGCATGACACAGCGTCGGGCCGCCCGGTTGGCGATGTCGCTGCCGTGGTCGAGGCGGATGACGTGCAGGCAGAGATCGATGCCGGCGGCCACTCCGGCCGAGGTGAGCACCCGGTCGTCGACGATGAAGAGCACGTCCGGGTCGAGGTCCACCCGGGGGTGCAGGCGGCGGAACCGCTCGGCGTACGCCCAGTGGGTCGTCGCCCGGCGTCCGTCCAGCAGGCCGGCCGCGGCCAGCACGAACGCGCCGGTGCAGATCGACATGATCCGGGCGCCCCGTTGGTACGCCGACCGCAGCGCCTCGGCCACCTCCGGCTCGACGGTGCCCGAGGTGAGCGCCGCGCCGGCGTGGATGCCCGGGACGATCACCGTGTCGGCGGTGTCGAGCAGCTCCAACCCGTGGTCCGGGAGCACCTGGAAGCCGGCGGTGCTGCGGACCGGCCGGCCGCCCGGGGTGCACACCCGGACGTCGTAGCGGTACGCGTCGTCGGCGCCCCGGGCGGTGCTGAAGACCTGGGACGGGGTGCCGAGGTCGAGGCCGACGACCTGGTCGAGGGCGAGGACGGCGATCCGGTGCGGGCCACTACTCATGGCCCGATTATTGCGTACGATGGCTTTCCGGCCACTCGTCCTAGCCGGAGGCGCGGCCCAGACTGGTCGCGTGAGCAAGAATCGTCGCCTGCACCCCGCCTGGCTCGTGGCCGGTGTCGCCTTCGTGGCGCTCGTCGGCGCGGCCGGGTTCCGCGCCACGCCGTCGGTGCTGCTGCACCCGCTGCACGCGGAGTTCGGCTGGCCGCTGGCCACCATCTCCGCGGCCGTCTCGGTCAACCTGCTCCTCTACGGGCTCACCGCGCCGTTCGCCGCTGCGCTGATGGACCGGTTCGGCATCCGCCGGGTCGTCTCGGTGGCGCTGCTGCTGGTCGCCGCCGGCAGCGGTCTGACGGTGTTCATGACCGCGAGCTGGCAGTTACTGCTGTGCTGGGGCGTCCTCGTCGGCCTGGGCACCGGCTCGATGGCGCTCGCCTTCGTGGCGACCGTCACCGGGCGCTGGTTCGTCCGTCGTCGGGGCCTGGTCACCGGCGTGCTGACCGCGGGCGGGGCCGCCGGGCAACTGATCTTCCTGCCGCTGATCGCCGTGCTGGTACGCGACCACGGCTGGCGCACGGCGGCACTCGTCGTGGCCGGTGCCGCCCTGGCTGTCGTACCCCTGGTGGTGTGGCTGCTGCGCGAACACCCGGCGGATCTCGACCTGCCCGCCTACGGCGCGACCGAGGTCGTCGCGGCGCCGCCGCCGGCCGGCGGCGCGGCGACGCGGGCGCTCGGCGCGTTGGCCGCCGCGGCCCGGACGCGGCCGTTCTGGCTGCTGGCCGGCGGGTTCGCGATCTGCGGAGCGACCACGAACGGCCTCGTCGGTACGCACTTCGTGCCGGCCGCGCACGACCACGGCATGGCCGAGACCACGGCGGCGGGACTGCTCGCGCTGGTGGGGCTCTTCGACATCGTCGGCACGATCGCCTCCGGCTGGCTGACCGACCGGGTGGACAGCCGGCTGCTGCTCGGTGCCTACTACGCGCTGCGCGGGCTGTCGCTGCTGGTGCTGCCCAGCCTGTTCGCGGGTACCGCCGAGCCGAGCATGCTGGTGTTCATCGTCTTCTACGGCCTGGACTGGGTGGCCACCGTGCCGCCGACCGTTGCGCTGTGCCGGGAGTACTTCGGTGGCGCGGGCGCGGTCGTGTTCGGCTGGGTGTTCGCCGCCCACCAGTTCGGGGCGGCGCTCGCGGCCACCGGCGCGGGGCTGGTCCGCGACCGACTCGGCGACTACGCGGTGGCCTGGTACGTGGCCGGTGCGCTGTCGATCGGCGCGGCAGGGCTGTCGCTGCTGCTGCGCCGACGGCCGGGTCGACCGGTGCCGGAGGCCGTCCTCGTCGCCGCGACCGCACCCCGCGCCTGGAGCTACCGCGGTTAGCCGACCGTCCACTGTTGGGCGGGCCGGCCGTCGCAGGGCCGCTGCCGGATGTCGTTGCCGGCCTCGACGCCGTCGTCGTCGGCCTGCGCGCACTTACCGCTGTGCACCGCGACCAGCAGCACGGGGCCGGCGCCGGTGGGGGTCAGCCGCCACTGCTGGTTGGCCTGACCGTGGCACGGGAACTGTTGCAACCGCGCGCCGTCGTCACCGCTGCCGCCCTCGACATCGAGGCACTGCCCGTGGGCGGCGTTGGTCATCGTCACCGCTCCCGTCGCTACCGGGTTGACCATCCACTGCTGCTCCGGGCCGCCGGTGCAGGCGGCCAGTTCGGCCTCGGCCTTCTCGTCGTCGCCGTCGAGCCCGAGGCAGAGCCCGGTGGGCGACCGCAGCACGTGGGCGCCGCTGGTGGGAACGGCCGGGGTGGCCGACGGGGTCGGCGACGGCTCGACCGAGGGCGTCGGGGTCGGCTCGGCCGCCGGGGTGGTCGGCTCGGCGGCGCTGGACGGCGTGCCGACGGCCGCCGGCACCACCGGCTCGTCGTCCCCGTCGAGCAGACCGGTGGCGAAGACCACACCGAGGAGTACGCCCACCAGCCCGACCGCCAACGCCACCCGCAGCAGCGGGTCGGCCAGCGGGCCCGAGTTGGCTCGGCGTCGGCCGCCGTAGACGGTGCCGACGGGGTCGGGGCGTTCCTCGGGGGCGGGCATAGCCGCCATCCTCACCCACGGCGGCGGGCCGGAGCCAGCCGGACGACGGCAGCGGCGGAGTTTCAGCGGGTGGGCTGCGGGTCGGTGACGTCGGCCACAGTGGCGTCGAGGGCGGCGATCGCGGCGTCGGCGTCGACCGCCACGGCGAGACCCCGCTCGCCCGCGCCCAGGGTGATCTGCCGGCCCCGTAGCCGCTCGTCGGCGATCACCGGCCAGGCCGTGCTCGCGCCGAACGGGGTGATGGTGCCGCGCTCGTACCCGGTGGCGGTCAGCGCGCCCGCCGCGTCCGGCATGGAGATCCGCTGCACCCCGAGCAGGGCGCGCAGCTTGGGCCAGGAGATGACCCGGTCACCAGGGGTGAGCACGAACAGGTGGTCGTCCGCGCCACGGCGGACGACGATCGTCTTGACCACGTCCGGGATGGCCACACCACGGGCGGCGGCGGCCTCCGCGAGGCTGCCGACCGCGCCGTGACTGACCAACCGGTACGGCAGTCCGGCGGAGTCCAGGGCGGCGATCGCGGGCGACGGCATGTCCGCCACGGTAACCGCCCGGCCTGCTGTCGGACGGGAAACGGCAGGCGAGGACATCCCACGATTTCCCGGGTGCAGGCGTAAGGTGATCACATGCGCGCTGAGCGTGTGGATCACCCAATTGACCATGATCAAGCGGTGGACACGTTGCGGCGGTCGTACGCCGCGGTGCCCACGGGCGAGCCTGTCCGGCTGGCCAAACGCACCTCCAACCTGTTCCGCCCCCGATCCGCTCCCCGCACCCCGGGCCTCGACGTGAGTGGCCTGAACGGGGTGCTCTCGGTCGATCCGGCCGGGCGTACGGCCGACGTGCAGGGCATGTGCACGTACGAGGACCTGGTCGACGCGACGCTGCCGCACGGGCTGATGCCGCTGGTGGTGCCGCAACTGCGCACCATCACCCTGGGCGGCGCGGTGACCGGCCTCGGGATCGAGTCGACGTCCTTCCGCAACGGACTGCCCCACGAGTCGGTACGCGAGATGGACATCCTCACCGGCTCCGGCGCGATCGTCACCGCCCGTCCGGACTCCGAGCACGCCGACCTGTTCCGCGCGTTCCCCAACTCGCTGGGCAGCCTCGGCTACGCGACGAGGCTGCGCATCGAGTTGCAGCCGATCGGCCGGTACGTGGCGTTGCGCAACATCCGGTTCACCCAACTGGAGGCGCTCACCGACGCGATCGCCGAGGTGAGCGCCACCCGGTCGTGGGCCGGCCAGCCGGTCGACGTGCTGGACGGCGTGATGTTCAGCCCCGGTGAGGCGTACCTGGTGCTGGGGACCTTCACCGACACCGCCGATCCGCCCAGCGACTACACCGGCCAGGCGATCTACTACCGGTCGCTGCGTCAGCGCACCCGCGACGTGCTGACCGCGTACGACTATCTGTGGCGCTGGGACACCGACTGGTTCTGGTGCTCGGCGGCGTTCGGCGCGCAGCACCCGGTCGTGGGGGGGGCGGGGGGGGGGCGGGGCCCCGCGCGCGCCGGGGGCACCAC
Organism: Micromonospora sp. NPDC049662; assembly: GCF_040675055.1. Taxonomy (NCBI): domain Bacteria; kingdom Bacillati; phylum Actinomycetota; class Actinomycetes; order Micromonosporales; family Micromonosporaceae; genus Micromonospora; species Micromonospora sp. NPDC049662. The sequence goes on along the minus strand of NZ_JBFAOC010000005.1, from coordinate 49 downwards.
CCCCGCGGGGCACCCACGCAAGCCCCGCCCGGGCCGCGGCGAGCGGCGC